>NZ_JAGWCS010000042.1:0-31005 GCF_020657705.1 Clostridioides sp. ZZV15-6598
ATATAACTATCTCAAATATATATTTTTACTTATTCAAGTTATTATTTTTATAAAATTTTCACAATATAAACTTATTTTACTTTTCTTTTAATGTAAAATGGGGAATTAAATTTAATATAAAAAATATATGTCAAAATTTTTTTATATTTCTAGAAGAAAAGTATACTAATTTTTGTTTAATAGTGCTAAAATTGATTTGTATCGAATTTTGATTAGGAGGAAATTATTATGAAGGCTCAAAGATTAAATGCTGTACTTGAACAAATGAAAAAAGATGATATTTCTCAAATGTTGGTAAGTGATCCTACTTCAATATTTTATTTAACAGGATTACTAATCCACCCAGGTGAAAGACTATTAGCTTTATACCTAAATTTAAATGGTAATAATAAATTATTTATAAATGAATTATTCCCAGTTGCAGAAGATTTAGGTGTTGAAATGGTTTGGTTTAATGACACTCAAAATCCAATAGAAATAGTAACTGAACATGTAGACAAAAATGCTACTATGGGTGTTGACAAAAACTGGCCAGCTAGATTCTTATTAAGCTTAATGGAATCAGGTGGAGGAAGTAAATTTGTAAACTCATCTTATATAATAGATACTTTAAGAATGTGTAAAGATGAAGAAGAAAAAGAATTAATGAGAATAGCTTCAAGATTAAATGACAAAGGTATGGAGCAACTTAAAGCTACTGTTTCTGGTGAACTTACAGAAAAACAACTTGTTGGTAAATTATCTAAAATATATGAAGACTTAGGTGCTGATGGATTTTCATTTGATCCTATCATAGGATTTGGTGCTAATGGAGCTAATCCACATGGAGAACCAGGAAATGCTCTTGTAAAACCTGGTGATGCAATAATATTAGATATAGGTTGCATAAAAGATAATTATTGTGCTGATATGACAAGAACTGTATTCTATAAAGAAATACCTGAAAAAGGTAGAGAAATATTTGAAATAGTTCTTGAAGCTAATAAGAGAGCTGAAGCTATTGTAAAACCAGGAGTTAGATTCTGCGATATAGATGCAGCTGCTCGTGATTACATAACTGAAAAAGGATATGGACAATACTTTACTCATAGAACTGGTCACTCTATAGGACTTGAAGTTCATGATAAAGGAGATGTATCTTCTATAAATACAGATACTGTACAACCAGGAATGATATTCTCTATAGAACCAGGTATATATTTACCAGGAGAGTTTGGAGTTAGAATAGAAGATTTAGTACTAGTTACTGAAGATGGTTGCGAGATATTAAACAAATATGACAAAGAAATATGTGTAGTTGGTTAATTATAAAATTAACTTAACAACATCAAAATAAGCTGTCTAAAAATGATTTTATTCATTTTTAGACAGCTTTAAATTTTTCACTTATTATTTATATTGCAGTTATTAAAATTGCACCTTTTGAAGTATATGTCCCCATTACTGAACCAACTTCACAGATTACAACGTCTTTATATTTAACATCCTTTTCCATAGCTTCTCTTACTTTTTGAGCTTTTTCGGGGCAGTTAGCATGTCCTATAAATAAAACCTTATCTTCTTTATCCATGATTTTTGATTCTACTAACTGAATCAGTTTTTTCAAGCTATTTCCTTCACCTCTTGCCTTATCTATTGGAGTTACAATCCCATCTGCAACTTGTATTATAGCCTTAAAATTTAATGTATTTATAATTTTTCCTGCTATTGGGTTTATCCTACCACCTTTGATAGCGTTTTCTAGCGTCTCCAAAGTCCCATAAAATGGTGGATTGTCTTTATATCTATCTATTATTGAAACAATTTCTTCAAGCTCTTTTCCTTCTTTTATCAATATTGCCGCTTTTAATACTAATTGTCCTATGCCAATTGATCCACTAAGTGAATCTATAATTTCGATTTTTTTATTATTTCCTTCTTTTTCGAACATGTCTTTTGCCAAAAGTGCACTATTATAAGTTCCAGATAATCCTGAACTTATATTAATTACTAGTATACTTTCCTCTTCACATTGATATGCTTCTAAAAACTTATCTGGTGAAGGACATGATGTTTTTGGCAATAATTTACTTTCATCCATTTTTCTGTAGAAAGTTTCATTATCTATTTCCTTCCCAGATATATAGCTCTCTTCTCCAAAAGATACATTTAAACCAATAACTTCAATATTGTATTTCTCTATTATATGATTAGGTAAGTCACATGCACTGTCTACTATCAATTTTATTTTATCCATATTAACCTCACTATAAGATATTGTTTTTATTTATTCAGTCGGTCGTACGACCGATTTAATTATTATTTTATATTTTGGATGAAAAAAAGTCAATAGATATAGATTCTTGCTTTATTGACAATAATTTTCTATAAGCTTATAATGTTATTAATTTGTTATAAATATACATAGAAAGGTAGGTTTTATGAAAACAAATAATATGAAACAGGCTATTTTATTATCTGCTACTAATTTAATAGCCAAAAATGGAGTTCAAAATACTAGTCTTGCTGATATTGCAAAAGATGTGAATATAAGTAAGGGTACATTGTATTATCACTACTCATCTAAAAATGATATTATATATGACATTGCTGATACTCATTTAGAAGTCATAACTAGTGCTATATTAAATTGTGTAAAAAATGTCAAATCTAAAAATTCTCAAATAGAAATGGTCAACTTAATACTAGAAAAAATATCTACTATAGAAAGTCGTGGTAGAGTACATATGTATCTTATTTGTGAGGCTATTACTTCAAATGATGATTTGAAAGAAAGAATGAGATTAAAATATATTGAATGGCGAACTACCCTTAAATCTGAAATTATTGAATCTCTTGAAAAATATAGTGGTGATGAAAATGAACAGGATGCTGAATCCTTTTCTTTTTTACTTATGTCTATAGTTGATGGTTTGGTTGTCCAGAGCTTGTTAAAAACAGAAAAAATACCTTATGAAAATATAGCTTCTTTTTTAGTTAATCATTGGATTTAAACTTAATATTTTAATAATTAATAAAAGTGAACCATTAAAGTTTTTTACTTTAAACAGTTCACTTTTTTATTTGCTATGAATAATTTTTATTTAAACCTTCATGGAATCATAAAATAAAAATCATTTTATTAATTTAAAATATTTCTATTTATGTTGATGTGTATGCCCATCTAAATGTTCATGCCCATGTGTGTGTGTATGTTCATGCCCATGCTCATGAGTTCCTGAAAATCCATCATCATGATTATGGTCATGCCCTACACCATTTACATGCTCATGTTCATGCCCATGACTGTGAGAATGTTCATGTGAATGTTGATGGTCATCTCCTCCACAACATCCTTCTCCTCCAGTTCCACAGCATCCATTTGCATGTGGATTATGATGATTTCTTACTACAAATCTCTCTCTTAGCATATTATTATACCTCCTAGTATATTATTGAGCACTTCATGTGCCCCATTAGTTACAGTATACATCTAACTAGGTACAATAACAAGATATATGGTATTTTTTAACACTTATATCTTATAGAAATTTATCTTTAAAACCTCCACCCTTTACTTCTTCTACATTGTTTACAGAAATAAAAGCTTCACTATCCATATCATAGATTAAGTCCTTAAATTTACCTACTTCATTTGCAGATATGATACAGTAAATCATTTTTTTCTTATTCTGTGTATATGCTCCTTCTGCTTCTAAAAAAGTTACGCCTCTACCCATCTTATTCATTATTACTTTTGATATTTCTTCATATCTATTTGATATTAAAAGTATAGATTTTTTTCTATCGAAGCAATCTTTTGCTATATCCATTGTAAAAGAAATTATATACATAGTAATTAGAGTGTACATTACCAACTTTGCTCCAAATAAAAATGCACCTGCACATACTACAAAGAAATTAATAAATAGAAATGTATTTTTCATTGGTATATCGTACTTTCTTTTCATTATAGCTGCTATTATGTCAAGCCCTCCAGCAGTAGCTCTTGCTTTAAATGTTAACCCCATTCCTATACCAGTTAAAACACCACCATAAATACACTGTAACATAGTATCATTTATTGGAAAATATTTAGCAATATCTTGTGTTACTCCAAGTGCAACAGAAAATAGTAACATATTTACAAAACTTATTAGCAAAAATTTATTATCAAAATACTTTTTAGCTATAATAAATATCGGGATGTTCATCAAAAAACTAGATAATCCCTGATTTATACCAAATAACTTATATAATATAACACAAATTCCAGCTACTCCTCCACTTAACAACTTGGCTGGTGCTAGATATAAATTTATTCCTATGGTTGATAAAATCATTCCCAATATAATAAGACCATATTGCAAAAATATGTTATTATCAATACTTAGTTTTTTGCTTTCACCATACATCAAAACGCACCCCTTTGCATAATAAATAAACTACCCTGCATAATACACAATAAATTCAAAAATAAATTTACCAGAAGTAGTTCACTTTAAAATATTATTCATCCTCACTTAAACGTTTATTCACTAACATTTTATCATATGCCATAAATAATTTATATGATTTATATAAATTTATTTGTTGTAAATTTTGGAATATTAAAACATTTAATTATTACTATACCAAAGCAATTAATTAAATAAAAAAATAAGCTATCTTTTTAAAAAAAGCCCTATAGAAATGTACAAATCAATTTCTATAGGGCTCTTAATTAATGGCTTATTGTTTTTTATTTTCTTGTAACTTTTATACCTGTCATATGGTCATTTAAGTTTTGTTCTTCTAAAGATTTATCATCTACTCTATTTATTTCTAAAGCTAAAGTCTCAGACTTGATGTATTCCTCAAAATGCTCAACAGCTTTAGCAATTTCATCATCACCACAGTAATCTATTACTATGTTGTCTAATACTTCAAAGTTACTAGATTTTCTCAATTGTTGTACTTTAGATATAAATTCTCTAGCATATCCTTCATTAACTAACTCATCAGTTAATTTAGTATCTAGTATAACGAAAAGATTATTTTCAACAGATACATTAAATCCTTCTTTAGCAGTTATACCTATTAATACTAAGTCTTTATTAAACTCAAAAGCTTCACCATTTAAATCAACTGTTAAAGTTTCCCCATTTTCAAGTTTATTAGCAGTTTCATGTGCATTTAATTTGTTTAATGCTCCTACAAATAAGTTCATCTTAGCACCTAATATTGGTCCTGCTTCTTTGAAGTTTGGTTTTAAGCTAAAGTTCATATACTCATCTAAATCCTTAGCAAATACTACTTCTTTAACATTAAGCTCTTCTTTTATTAAATCAACTACATCACTTATTGTATCTTCAAACTTACCATCTACTAATACTTTTTGTAATGGTTGACGAACTTTTATTCTTTCAACTTCTCTTGAAGCTCTACCTAAAGTAACTAGATTTTTAGCTAAATCCATTTTTTCTTCTAATTTAGTATCTACTAAATTTTCATTGAACTTAGGATATTCAGCTAAATGAACAGATACTTCTCCAGTTAAATTTCTATATATTTCTTCTGACATATATGGAGCAAATGGTGCTATAGCTCTAC
The DNA here is from genome assembly GCF_020657705.1 of Clostridioides sp. ZZV15-6598. Classification (NCBI taxonomy): domain Bacteria; kingdom Bacillati; phylum Bacillota; class Clostridia; order Peptostreptococcales; family Peptostreptococcaceae; genus Clostridioides; species Clostridioides sp. ZZV15-6598. Next base: position 5,572 of record NZ_JAGWCS010000042.1, read on the forward strand.
AAAGTCCATGTAATAATTCATAAGTTGTATTGTAAACAGCTTTTTTATCTTCTGTTAATTCAGTTGCCCAGAATCTTCTTCTTGAACGTCTTATATACCAGTTAGATAAATCATCATTTATGAAATCTTGTATCATTCTCAAAGTTTTATTTAATTCAAATATAGCTAAATTTTCTTCTACATCTTTCATTAAATTATTGAATTTAGATAATATCCATCTATCAAGCTCTGGTCTATCTTTGTATTCTACAAAGAATTCAGTTGGATTTATATCATCTGTATTTGCATATAAAGTAAAGAAATTATATACATTTTTCATAGTACCAATAAATTTACTTTGGATTTCTTTTAATCCATCCATATCAAATTTAGTTGGAGTCCATGGTGGAGAAACGTATAGTAAATACCATCTTAATGCATCTGCTCCATATTGGTCAAACAGCTGTATAGGATTTACTGTATTTCCTCTTGATTTACTCATTTTCTTTCCTTCTTTATCAAGTACAAGGTCAGGAACTAAAACATTCTTATATGGTGCTTTTCCTAATACAAATGTTGATACTGCAAGTAATGAGTAGAACCAACCTCTAGTTTGGTCTATACCTTCTGATATATAATCAGCTGGGAATAGTTCATCAAAGTTTTCTTTGTTTTCAAATGGATAGTGGTGTTGTGCAAATGGCATAGCTCCACTATCAAACCAGCAGTCTATAACTTCTGTTACTCTTGTCATTGGTTTTCCACATTTTTCACACTTTAAGTGTATATCATCTACATATGGTCTATGAAGTTCTACAGTTTCTGGATTTACATCTTCTATAGCTTTTTCAGCTAGTTCTGCTCTTGAGCCAACTGAATCTGTATGACCACATTCACATCTCCATATAGGAAGTGGAGTTCCCCAATATCTAGTTCTTGATATTGCCCAGTCATTTAAATTTTCTAACCAGTTTCCAAATCTCTTTTCACCTACAAAACTTGGGAACCATTTTACACCATTATTATTTTCTATTAATTTATCTTTAAGCTTAGTCATTTCTATATACCAGCTTGGTTTTGCATAGTACACAAGTGGAGTTTGACATCTCCAACAATGTGGATAATTATGAACTACTTTTTCCTTACTATATAGTTTATTTTCAGAAGCTAGCCATTTTATTATTTCAACATCTAGCCCATCTTCCATTACAAATCTACCTTCCCAAGGAGTAGTTGTAAATTTACCAGTTTCATCTACTGGCTGTACAACTGGTAAATCGTATCTTTTACCTGTATTGTAGTCATCTTCACCAAATGCTGGTGCTGTATGAACTATTCCAGTACCATCTTCAGTAGTTACATAATCTCCTACTGTAATGAAAAATGCTTTTTTATCAACTTCTACAAAAGGCATTAATTGTTCATATTCTAAGCCTTCTAAATCTTTACCTTTCATTTCTTCTAAAACTTCATAATCTTCACCTAATACTTTATTAGCTAAAGGTTTAGATACATAATATACCTCATCACCTTTTTTGACTTTTAAGTAATCAACATCAGCATTTACTGTTAACGAAACATTTGATGGTAAAGTCCATGGAGTAGTCGTCCATGCTAAGAAATATTCATCAGCATCTTTTTTCTTAAACTTAGCTACAACAGTATTTGTCTTTACTTCTTTATATCCTTGTGCAACCTCATGACTAGCAAGACCAGTTCCACATCTTGGGCAATAAGGAAGTATTTTATGACCTTCATAGATATATCCTTCTTTGTTGAATTTATTTAATATCCACCATACAGACTCTATATAGTTATTATCTAAAGTTATATATGGATTATCTAAGTCAACTTCATAAGCCGTTCTTTCAGTCATTATTCTCCATTGCTTTTCAAATGAGAAAACTGACTCTCTACATTTTTGGTTAAATTCAGCTATTCCATATTCTTCTATCTGTTGTTTACTAGTAAGACCTAATTCTTTTTCTACTTGTATTTCAACTGGTAATCCATGTGTATCCCAACCAGCTTTTCTCTTTACTTGATAACCAGACATTGTTTTATATCTACATACTGAATCTTTAAGTGTTCTAGATAAAACGTGATGTACTCCAGGATTTCCATTAGCTGTCGGAGGACCCTCGTAAAATACGAAACTTGGGTCGTCTTTTCCCTTTTCTAGAGTTTTTTCAAGTATATTTATGTCTTTCCAATAATCAAAAACTTGTGCTTCTGCTTGTTTTACAGAACTGTCCACCAATGGCTTAAATTTTGCCATGTAAATCACCCTCTCTTACAGTTATTATAATTCCAAAATTTTTACTTTTTTACATAAATTTGAATAATAAAAAACCCGTCCCCTTAAACAAAGGGACGAGTTATCAATCGCGTTACCACCCTAATTCTATATGTGAACTTAACAATAGTCACATATAACACTCTAATAGTATAACGGCACTACCCGGCACAGCTTAATAAAGTTTAATCGTTCAGCCTGCAGCTCAAGAGTGATTCTTATCTTTATAAATTCATTGGTTCTCAGCATACCCAATTCTCTGTAAAATTATCTAAAGATAATTGTCTCTATCAACGCTTTTAAAAATTTATCTGTGTTTATATGAAATTCTATAACAAATAATTTGAATAGTCAATATATTTTTGAAAAATATAATAATTTATATTTTTATTGCATTTTTATCCTATTTTTAGTTTTTGTTATAGTATTCTCAAACTTATACAATAATCCTACCTAAAATCCAGTAAAATTATTGCTTATTCTAAAGTTGTAGCAGCTTCGTCATTACTATAATTATACACTGATGTACCTTCAAATGCATTTACACATTTTTCATCGACATCATAAAAAATCTCATCGACACTTCTTATTTCATCTTCTAACAATGATTTAAATTTATTTCTAAATATCTTAAATTCTTTAACCAAAGCATCGTACTCTTTTCTTATCTCTATAACACGATTATTAGCTTGTTCTATAATTTGTCTAGCCTTTAAATCTGCTTCTTCAACGATTATCTTAGCCTTTTTATTTGCTGCACTGCAAGTGTCTTCTGCTGCACTTTGAGCAGTTATTAAAGTAGCCTTTAGTGTTTCTTCAATATTTTCATATTTGTTTACTTGGTCTTGATATAACCCTAATTTTTCTTTAAGAGCTGTATTTTCTCTACATAGAGATTCATAATCTTCTTTGATGATATCTAAAAATTCATCAACTTCTTCATCTCTATAACCTCTTAAACCTTTTTTAAACTCTTTATTTTCTATCTCAATTGGAGTTAGCATTACATTTCCTCCCAGCTATAATTTTAATTAGTCCTTATACAATTAATTTTGCTTGAACTTTTATTCTTCCTTTTTTAGTAATATCTCCTATTTGTGTTACTTTAGCTCTTCCTTTACCTCTAATAGAAATTAAATCATCATTTTTAATTATTTTAGAAGTTGAAGTTATCTTTTCATAATTGACATGGACTTTTTCTCCATTTATGTATTTTGCACTATCTTGCCTAGATATATTGTAAAGACTACTTATGACACAATCTAACCTATCTGAAGATACTGTAAATGATACTTCCTTATATTTTGAAGAACTATTAACAATATTTTCTCTGGAAATTTCCTTTACAATTACACTATTTCTTGAAACTTTTTCTAAATTTATGATTATAAAATCACAAATATCACTACTTACAATTACTTGACAAAAACTATCATGTATAATTATATCTCCAATTTTCTCTCTTTTTATACCTAGATTCAGAATTGCTCCTAAGTAATCTTTATGGGATATACTTTTAAATTTAAAATTTCCTTCTATCTGTAAAAATCTAAGAGTATCTTCTATATCCTCATATTCCATGTAAAATGGATAAATAAATACAGTGCTTCTTTCAGCTTGTTCATAACCTCCATCAACACTGTATTTTATTTCATTAGTAGAATTTAAGATATCTACAGCATTTCTCACTTCATATGGATTAAGAAACTCAGTAGACTTAACATCATAGTTTTTTATACAACTATTAGCCTTGTCTATTACTTTAAACATTTTATTTTTCAAGTCTATATCCTTTATGTGATTTGTCAATTTCAATTTGTCCATGTTATCACCTTAGAATATAACCAATACTAATTGTCTTAGGAACATCAATAATACTATTGCAATTAAAGGAGAAAAATCTATCGGCCCATTTGTGTACTTGTACATTATAGACCTTATAGGACCTTCTATTGGCTCTGTAAGATTTTCTAAAATCTCAAAAATTTTGCTTTGTCTTCCATTTGGAAACCAAGTCATCAAGCTTTTTATAACTATCATCCATGCTATTATGTCTAAAAGATAATACAGTGCAATTCTTATTGTTCCCATACATTAACCGCCTTTTTACTATTTATTTTGCCAAGGGAAGAATGCTTTGCTTTCTAATTCTTTTTTCATATTTGCATCTATATCTACATTATTAGGAGCTAGTATAAATATTGACTTAGAAACCTTTTGTATACTTCCATCTAAAACATAAACCGCTCCATTCATAAAATTAAATATAGATTTACGAACTTCAGAATTAGTCAATCCTTCCAAATTCACTATAACTGCCCTTCTTTGTTTTAGATGGTCTGCTATAGTTGCAGCTTCATCATAAACTTTAGGTTCAACTATTACAACTTTCATTTGAGAAGTTGTATGTAAATTTACAATTTTATTTGCTTTTGCAGCACTAAATCCTCCATTTATATCTTCCTCTTGAACTATATCGTCCATACTACCTTCATATTCATCTTCAATATAATCTTCATCTTCATCAACTATCCAGTTCTTAAATTTAGATATTATTCCATTTGACATTATTAACTTCCTCCTTAGAATTTATTCAGATTTGAGTAATTATTTTTTATTGTAATTTCTTTCTCCAAAGATTGATGTTCCAACTCTAACAATGGTAGCCCCTTCCTCTATAGCAATTTCATAATCGTGACTCATTCCCATTGATAAAACATCCATACCTACATTAGATATGTTTAATTCTTTTATTTGTGTTGATAAATCTTTAAGACCTTTAAATACACCTCTTATTTCATCTTCATCTGCTACAAAAGGTGCCATTGTCATTAGACCTTTTATCTTTATATTTTTATATTTTTCTGACACTTCTTTGACAAAATCTATAACTTCTCCTTTGTCAAGTCCATGTTTAGATTCTTCTTTAGATATATTCACTTGTACTAAGCAATCTATTTCTCTATTTATTTGCTCAGCCCGTTTTTGAATTTCCTCGCATAATGCGATTCTATCTAAAGAATGTATCATACAAACTTTATCTATTATGTACTTAACTTTATTTGTTTGCAAAGTTCCTATTAAATGCCAATTTAGTTTGTCACCTATAATATCATACTTTCTAGCTAATTCTTGGGGTTTATTTTCACCAACAGAAGTAATTCCTTCTTCCATTGCTTCATTAACTAAATCTACATCAACAGTTTTTGTAACTGCTAAAAGAGTTATTTCTTTACTATCTCTATTTACTTTTTTTGCAGCTTCATCAATTTTACTTCTTACTTCAGATAAATTCTCTTTAACAGAACCCATTATTATCACCTACTTTATCCTTATATTTGTGTTTATTCTGTTAGGTCTTAAAATTATTTTGTCATATAGATTAACACTTTTAACTCCATTTATGTCATTTTTATAATAATCCACAAATACAGAAGATTTATTTTCATAAGTTATCCCTTCTAGTATGACAAATTTTACACTTTGTGATTGTTCATCAATTACATATACACCACGTTTATTGTCTTTTGTTTTTATAGAAGTTTTAGGTATTTTTAAACATTCCATCTGATTATATATTATATCAAATTCTTCGACACTTGTATCCTGATTTCCAATAATTTGGTTACTTATTTTTAATTTTACCATTATTTTATTATTATTTTTATATATTTTGTAAACTTTTGCATCTATTTTTTGTTTGTTATATTCAATTACGACATCTTGATTTTTTTCAAAGCTTTTAGAATCTTCTTTATCAACATATATTGATAAATAACTACTCTGGTCATTAAAGTCTTTTTCTAGAGTACCTTCTGCACTAATTTTTGCATCGACTACTTCAGATTTTAACACTAATGTATCTACATTCTTACTAATAATCATTACTAAGATATTAAATACTAAATATATAAGAATACCAAGTATCACTAATCTGGTATATTTAACCTTTTTCAAAGACTCTCCCCCTATATAATTTCTTTCATTATAAATACTTCTTCTAAAAAAGGGTTATTCCTTTTTTATATGATAATAATTGTTTTTTTTCATATTAAATTTATTTTTTATCAATCTTCCTATACAAGATTGTATTATTTATATATAATTATCTTATAAAGTATAAGTTTAACTTACATTTTAAACTTGCTTTATATACTTTTATAGTTATTTTTATTTTTAGATACAATATAAAACCAATTAAAATTTAAAATTACTTTTGTTCTGTTGTCATTAATTAGTTAATCATTTACACATTAGGATAACGTTATCACAGCAAAAGTTTATGTCCTAAAAAAAATACAAGGAGGATTTTCTTATGTCAGAAATTTTATTAGGAACAGGTTTACTTTTATTGGTTCTATGTTGTTTCACAATTTTTAGTTACAAAGCTCCATATGGTATGAAAGCTATGGGAGCTCTTGCAAGTGCTGCTTGTGCTACTTTCTTAGTCGAGGCATTCAACCTTTCTTTACTTGGAGACGTTTTAGGTATGGAATTTTTTAGAAGTGTTGGAGCTGCTAATGGTAGCCTTGGTGGAGTTGCTGCTGCTATACTTGTGCCGTTAGCTCTTGGTGTATCTCCAGTTTATGCAGTTTTAATAGGATTATCGTGTTTAGATTTTTCTATATTATCTGGATTCGTTGCTGGATACTTTGTTTCTTTCTTGATTAAGTTTATAGAGAAAAAGGTACCACCTGGAGTGGATTTAGTAGTTGTTATCCTTCTATGTGCACCACTATCTCGTCTTATAGCATCAAATGTAGACCCATTAGTTAATAGTACACTACTACAAATTGGACAAGTTTTAATAGAGGCTACTAATATTAGTCCTATAGTAATGGGAATTATATTAGGAGGCTTAATAACAGTAGTTGGTACATCTCCACTTAGTTCAATGGCGCTTACATCTATAATTGGTCTTACTGGTCTTCCTATGGCAATAGGAGCATTAGGTGCTTTTGGTTCAGCTTTTATGAACTCAACACTATTTGCAAGATTAAAGTTAGGATCTAAAAAAGATATTATATCTGTCGCTATTGAACCACTGACTCAATCAGATATAATTTCGGCGAATCCAATACCTATATATTGTACTAATTTCTTTGGAGGTGCTTTTTCTGGTATCATTGTAGCTTTGATGGGTCTTGTAAATATGACACCAGGTACAGCTACACCTGTAGCTGGATTTGCTATAATGTTTGCCTATAATCCAGTTAATCAAGTACTTATAACAGCTGGCTTATGTGCTTTATTTAATGTAGCCGCAGGATTTTTAGGCTCAAAAATATTCAGTACTTTTAAAGTTCTTACTGCTGATAAAATACGTGGTACTGATATAGAAGAAGAAATTGCTTAAAAAACAATAAGATTTATAAATTAATATTTTAGATTATAGAGTTTTATATTGTAGGCAATTTTATTAATTGCAAACGTTTTATTTTTATATTTATTTATGATTATTATGTGTGTTAAATATTTAGATAATTTTTTATTTTTTTAATTTACTTTTTATTTAGTTTTTTATTTAGTTGATATATTAAACGCAAAAGTTAGTATAATTTATTACTATTAGATGTCATAACTTTTAAGGTACATAAAAAGTTCTATTTAATAATTATAATATTAAAAAATAAAAGCGATACATGACCTTTTAAAGAGTCTATGTATCGCTTTGTTGTTATCACAATTTCAGCAACTAATTTTTAAATTTATTATTTTAATTATAATCTTTCAATATATAGACTTCACATAGACATCTTTAATTCTGTCATATAAATCTTTATTTAAATATTATTATATGTAATGTACTTAGTTTTTAAATGAATGTATAGGAGCTGGAATTCTTCCTCCTCTTTGAGTAAATAGTTCAGATGAATTTTTATTTATAGGCATTACTGGTGCTCGTCCTAAAAGACCTCCAAACTCAACCATATCACCTACATCACATCCTGGTGCTGGTATAATTCTAACTGCTGTAGTTTTATTATTAATCATACCTATTGCTGCTTCATCAGCTATCATAGCTCCAAGTGTACCTGCTGTAGTGTCTCCTGGAACAGCTATCATATCAAGACCTACAGAACAAATTGCAGTCATAGCTTCAAGTTTATCTATACTTAAAGCACCCTTAATAACAGCATCAATCATACCTGCATCTTCAGATACTGGTATAAATGCTCCACTAAGTCCTCCAACATGTGAACACGCCATAACCCCACCTTTTTTAACTGCATCATTTAAAAGAGCTAGTGCTGCTGTAGTACCATGAGTACCAACAACTTCAAGTCCCATCTCTTCTAATATATTTGCTACTGAATCTCCAATTGCAGGTGTAGGAGCTAATGATAAGTCTATTATTCCAAATGGAACATCTAGTCTACTAGAAGCTTCTTTTGCTACAAGTTGTCCAACTCTTGTAATTTTAAATGCTGTCTTTTTAACAGTTTCTGCGACAACATCAAATGGCTCTCCTTTTACCTTTTCTAAGGCTCTCTTAACAACCCCAGGACCACTTACACCAACATTGATAATTCTATCTGCTTCACCAACACCATGGAATGCTCCTGCCATAAATGGATTATCTTCTACTGCATTACAAAATACTACTAGTTTTGCACAACCAAATCCTTTTGCATCTTTTGTCATTTCTGCAGTTTCTTTTATAATTTCTCCCATTTCTCTTACTGCATCCATATTTATACCACATCGCGTAGAACCTACATTTACTGAAGCACATACCTTATTAGTACTTGCCAAGGCTTTTGGGATTGATTTAATTAATATCTTATCACCTTTTGTATATCCTTTTTGAACCAATGCTGAGAATCCACCAATAAAGTCTATTCCTAAATCTTCTGCTGCTCTATCTAATGTTTGTGCAAATTTCACATAATCTTCTTCATCTGTTGCACCTGCAATAATAGAGATTGGAGTTACTGATACTCTTTTATTTACAATTGGAATACCAAATTCACGTTCTATATCCTTACCAACTTTCACTAAGTCTTTGGCAGAATTCATAATTTTATTATATATTTTTTCTCTCGCTTTATCTCCATCAGGGTCTATACAATCTAGTAATGAAATCCCCATAGTTATAGTTCTTATATCTAACTGTTCTTCATCTATCATCTTGATTGTTTCAAGTATATTTCCTACATTCATGGTTATCACCTCCCCTTACTGTTTACTACAGATTATGCATTGAATTAAATATTTCTTCTCTTTGAATTTTTACATCTACAGATAATTTCTTCCCTCTTTCAATTAAATCTTCAACCGTTTGCTCAAAAGAATTTAATGCTTTTTCTAAATCAACTACCATAATCATTGTAAAATACTCTTGAAGTATTTTTTGTGAAATATCTACTATGTTAATATTTTGCTTGTATAGCTCATCACTAATCCCTGCTACTATACCTGGTTTATCCTTCCCAATTACTGTTAAAATTGCTCTCATAATAATATCCTCCCTTATTTTTTTATAAATCTTACATTTTTGCAAATTGAACTAATTCTTAACATATATTTCATTTATTTGTTGGTAAATCACTTTTTATGTATATATTTAATATATTTTAATACCTATATATTCATTTGTCAATTTTTTTTCAATATTCTATTATTTTTATACTATTTAATGAAACTATATATTATATATCATTTTATTGATAGCCATATATAATTTTCATAATAATGAAAGGTATTACTTAGTAACTTTATAATTTACTAAATAATACCCTTTAAAAAATTATTTTTTTATTTGTATGAATTTTATTATATTTTTTCTTACACTTGGATTTACAGCTAATATAGAACCAATCATAATTGGAGTTAATATACAAAGTAAAAAGAAAATCTCTCTGTTTAAAGTACATTCTTTAGATATAGATTTAAGATTTTCATTGTGATTTGTTATTTTATCATAATTATTTACTCCTAATTTTCCATTGTTTATTTCTTGATCTTTGTTTAAAAAAATATCTCTATAAGAAAAATATTGATTATTATTGCTAAATACTGTTTTCTGTTTTAAATTATAATTGCTATCACCTTCTGGCATTAAATTTTTACTATTAAATTTATTTTCATACTCATAATCATTTTCTTTATCACTATTTGTACTGGTATCTTCTTTATTATTTGGATGATTTTCACTCTCAACATCACCAGTACTTGGTCCTATGTTATCTTCTGGGGCATTTGGTTTTCCTACAGTAGAATCACTGTTTTCATTACTACCACCGTCATTATTTTCTTTATTTTTATCATTATTATCTTCTTTATTTTCATTGTTATTACCTTCATTTTCACTACTGTCATCTCTATCTGGGTCATCTCTACCACCACCTCCACGGTCACCTCCATCGATAATAGTGTCTCGGTCATCTTCTGGTGTCATTTGGTCACTGCCTCCACCCATAACAAATCCAGGTTTTAAAAATATATTTGAATACCCGTCTCTTAATCCACCTTCTACATTTACTCTAAAACATCTTAATTTAAAATCTTCAAAATTAAGTTCAGTTTGGTTACTAATATAATCCAATTCCTTACTTACCCAATTTATACCATCATTAGAATATTCTACAAATACCCTCTTGGCATTATATGGCATACTATACTTTAAAATAGCTGAATAACCTTTTTTTGAGTTTAAAAAAAACACTTCTAAATCGTTTATTGGTTCTTTATTTTTAACGTGAACATATAAAATAGGAGCAACATTATCATTTAGCACTATATTCTTTTCATTTAGATGTTCTTCTTTAAATTTTCCTTTTATTATGAATTCTGTTTCTCTATCTAAATCAGTATAGTAATTTGATAAATCCCAATCTACCTCTAAATTTACAAACCTTGTGCTAGAGGTTTTCAAAGTTACAGTTTGAGGTAGTTTCAAATCTTCTACTTTATCTTCTTTTGTTATCATTATTTCCTCTTCAAATACCCCAATACCTCTGCGATTACACCTTATAACATTATAATCATCATCTTGAGGTATATCTGGCATTATTGTGTTTTGCTCTCCTATAATATATACATTCTTAGTTTCTGATACAATTGACTTTCCTTCTTTATTATTACTTCCTAATCCTACATTCTGTTGTTTATTATCACCATTAACAATTACTGAAGTATCCTCTATTTCGACTTCTCCCTTAGAATAAATTCCTATAGCATTTTCTCCATCAACTTCAATTGTTTTACAGTCTACTCTAACATCATTTTCTGAATAAATTCCTACAGCATTTTCTCCACTTGCTTTTATGTTTCCAACCTCACCATAATATGTACTTATAATTAAATCAGCTTCTTCTTCTGCATACAAAGCAGTCCCATTTAAAGCAGTTATATTATCTATCCCTATACTTAGCTTTCCTCCTCGCTCTACATGAATTACACCTTCAGTTTCACCTTCTCCAACTATATTTAGTTCATTTCCATTGATAAAAAGATTTCCTTTATCTTTTATGAGTATCTTATACTTATTAGTATCTATTGTAATCTTAGTTCCATATGGAATACTAAGTTCAAAATAATCATCTATCACCATATCACATGGAAGAGTGTAAACTATTTTTTCACTATTATCTTCATTTTCCGAAATCCAACTTTTAAAATCATTCAGACAATTACTTTCTTGTGAAAAACTCTTATTTGGAAAAAATGTAAAAATCACAATTAACAAATTTATAAGAATAAAAGTTCCATTTGTTTTGCTCATATTTTTCTCCTACTAATTTTCTTATCAAATAAAATTGAATTATTTTAAACAATTTTACTTATTTTACTATTTAAATTTTATAAATTTATTTATATACTTTATGATACCAGGGTTTACTGCTATTATTGAACATAGCATGCTTAAAACTACAATCGCGATTCCAATGATGATTCCACTATTTAAATTATGAGTTTTATTCTGTGATTGAGAAGGAGACTCTAATTTATCATTAAACTTACCTACTTCAGAAGTATCTTCTCGATTTAAGGCATTATCGTCATTAAATGTCTTTTTAGAATATTCATCATTTTCATTGTGATTTTCCGTTAATAGTTCTTTTAAACTATTTTTAATTTTATTTTTCATGATTAAATTATTACTCTTAAAGTTTTTGTCTTTATTATTAATGTTTTTCTCTGTTTCATTCTCTGTTTCGTTATCTGTCTTAATGTTTTTTTCATCTGAGTTATCATTTTTTTCATCTTTCTGAGGTTTATTATCTTTTTCTCCATCATTAGATTCTGTATCTTTATTGGAATCTTCAGGTCTTTGCTCATCAGTAGCTTCATTCTCATTATTGTCATTTATATTTCCAGTAATCTCAGAATCTTCTCTATCTGGGTCATCTCTACCGCCCCCACCACGATCTCCATCAATATCTCCATTTTCCTGTTCATCATCTGGTGTAATTTGGTCATCCCCTCCATTCATTACAAATCCGGGCTTTAAAACAATATTTGAATATCCTTCTCTAAATCCACCTTCTACTTTTATTCTAAAACAGCGCAACTTAAAATCCTCAAAGTTAAGTGTTGCTTGTGCCATAATATCTTCCTGTTCTTCACTTATCCAATTAACTCCATCTTCTGAGTATTCAATAAAAATCTTATTTGCATTATATGGCATATCATAATCTAAAGTAGCTACATATCCATTAGGTGTATTTCGAAAAGTCAATTCTAAGTTATCTATTGGCTTTTTTTCTACAATATGTACATCTAGAATAGGAACAACACCATTATTTAATATTATTTTTTTTAGATTTAAATCTTCATCTTTAAATTTACCTATTACACTGAAATCATCACCTTTAAGTAATTTTTCGTAATAATCAGAAAAGTCCCATTCCACATCTATTTCGGTAATAGTGCTACTGGATGTTTGTACTGAAACATCCTTTGGAAAACTTATATCTTCTATTTTATCTTCTTTACATACTTCTATTTCCTCATCAAGCACGCCAGTACCTCTAGCATAACATTCTATAATATTGTAATCAGAATTGTTTGCTATAGCAGGTACTAACTCATTATAATTATCAATTATATAAATATTTTTACTTTCTGATACAATTGATCTGACAGTTTTATCTAAATTCTTTAATAATCTATTTTTATTATCATTATCATAAGCTCTTACTGATGTACTTTCCAACTCAATATCGCCTTTACAATATACTCCTACAGCATTTTTCCCTCTTACTTCTATATCTTTATATGGCACCCTAATATCATTTCCAGAATAAATTCCTATGGCATTATTTCCATTCGCTCTTATATTTCCAATTCCTCCATAGTATGAGCTAAAGCTTAAACTCCCTCCTTCTTCAACATACAAAGCAGTTCCATTAGTAGCAATTATATTGTTTATACCTATATTTAACTCTCCCCCCTTTTCCACATGTATTACTCCATCTTTTCCTCCCTCTCCTATTATATTCAATTCATTCTCTTCAATCTTAAAATATCCTTGGTCTTTTATTAGTATCTTATATTTGTTAGTGTCTATTGTAAAATTAGTTCCATATGGAATGTAAAATCTAAACGATTTATCTATTACCATATCACAGTGAAGAGTATAAACAATATCTTCAGTATTATTTTTATTTTCTTGAACCCATCTTTTAAAATCCTCTAGGCAATTATTCTCTTGTCCAAAAACCTTATTTGGAAAAATTATAAAACATAAAGCTATTATATTTACAAAAATAAATATCTCATACTTTTTCATACTCCACCTCTAGAAATTTTTTAGCTTAAAACAGCCTTGTCGAAAAATATACTTTACCCATTATAATTTTTCCATAATTATTAATTGTTGTCAATTTATATAAGCACTTTTATTTATTTTTATAAATAAAAAGCTACTTACTAAAGTAAACAAGTGTTTAACCTTAATAAGTAGCTTATATTCTTATAATAAAATAGTTATAATATTAGAGCTTCCTTCATTTACAATTTTTTGTAGAGTCTTTTGCATCTTAACCCTTATCTCTTCTGGCATAGTATATAATTTACTTTGAAGCTGCTCTTTTACTAAATCATGAAGTGACTTACCAAACATATTTGACTCCCACAAGTCTGCTGGTTGTTCTTCAAATACTTCCATGAGATATTTTATCATCTCTTCACCTTGATTTTGATTTCCAACTATAGGAGAAACTTCTGTAGATATATCTGCTTTTATAATGTGAAGTGATGGTGCATTAGCTTTTAACTTAATGCCATACTGTTTTCCTTGTTTCATTATTTCTGGCTCTTCCAAGCTAAGTTCCTCCAAAGAAGGTGCTACTACTCCATATCCTTTTATCTTAGCATCCATTAAAGCACTTTCTATCTTATCATACTCATTTTTAACTTTAGATAGTCTAGTTATCAGGCTAAGCAATTGATAATCTCCTTCAATTTTAAATCCACTTTTTTCTTCAAGGACATTATAGAATAAATCTTGCTTTGTTTGTAAGTCAATGTTTATGACACCTTCACCTAACTCTACATGGTCAACACCTGTATCATCTAAAAACTCTAACTCAGAGAAACCTTGCATAATTCCTTCTATATCTCTTATTTTACCTATGTCTATAATGCTCTGTTTTAATGTTGTTATTATACTGCTTTTTATCCAGTGATTTCTCTCAAGACCTTCCACCCATTTAGGTAAGTTTATTCTTATTTCTGTAAGCGGGAAATCATATAGTACAGTTTCCATAACTTCCTCTATATCCTCATCTTCCATTTCAACTATATTCATTGGAAGAACTGGAACTTCATATTTTTCCTCTAATTCATTTCTAAGCAGACTTGTTTCCTCACTTCTAGGACTTAACGTATTTAAAACTACAGCAAATGGTTTTTTAAGATTTTTTAATTCTTGTATAACTCTCTCTTCTGGTTCTACATAGCTTTTTCTGTCAATACCAGTAACTGAACCATCTGTCAAGACAACTATCCCTATTGTAGAATGGTCTTTTATAACTTTTTTAGTCCCTATCTCTGCTGCTTTCTCAAATGTCATAGCTTCTTGTGACCAAGGAGTGGATACCAATCTTTGCTTTCCACCTTCCTCATGACCTAAAGCTCCTTCAACTATGTATCCAACACAATCTACCATTCTTACTTTTAAAGATACTGTGTCTTTTATTTTAATTTCTACACCATCTGCTGGTACAAATTTTGGTTCTACTGTCATTATAGTTTTGCCTGAACCACTTTGTGGTATCTCATCTCTTGTTCTATCTTTTTTGAACTCATTGTCTATATTTGGGATAACCAACTTTTCCATAAACTTTCTTATAAAAGTTGATTTTCCTGTTCTTACAGGTCCCACTACTCCAATATATATATCCCCCTGAGTCCTTTTGGATATATCTTCGTATATGTTATTATTCATATTATTCCTCCTATACATCTAATCTTATTAAATTATATTTAGATTTCGAGGTTAATATTCTTAAAATAGAAAAATAAAGACCAGCAATATTAATTTAGTTTACATATAGAAATTTGCAAATTTCAATGTAAATTAAATTACAATGCTAGCCCAAACAGTAGTGTATTATATTAACTAACTTTAGTAGTATTTTCATTTGACTTACTATTCATTTCAATAAGCTCTTTACGTCTTTCTTTAGTCATACTCATCCATATAAATGTAAACACCAATCCAATTATGGCTACTATAGTAAGAACTATAAAGTAGTACTTATATCCAGTTACACCTGGAAATGCATCTAATATCTTTCCTGCTGCTAAAGGACAAAGTACTTCTGGAAGATATCCTAATGTAGCAACTATACCTATAGCAGTTCCTGATATTGATAGTGAATAATTTCCTTCTTCAAGTAATGAATAATGCAAACCTTGAATTGCATACATAGATACATATATTGCAACACATCCAATCAATAGTACATAAATCATAGAAGATTTCGTTGGTGTAAAGATTACACCTAAAAGTCCTGCAATCATAAGTATAAATCCATAAGATATAATCTTTGATGAGCCCACTTTATCTCCAAGTAATCCAGAAGCAGCTGAAGCTACTGGTCTACAGTACTGAGCTAATATTGATATTGCAGATGCAAATACTACAGTCGCTCCAAATGCTTCAGTTGAATATGGCGTAAAATAGTAAAATGACATATTAGCTGAATATGAACAAAACATTATTATTGTTATTATCCATGTATGAGGCATTTTTATTACTGTAAAGAAAGCTTCTTTATCAAATTTGGCTGATACCTCTTTTTCATTGTCTTTTAACTTAAAAAATACTAATAAGCCAACTATTACATTTATAACTGAATACAGCACTATAATAGTTGTAAGACCAGATTTATCACTTACTTTTGATGAAATATATCCAAATAATATTAAGACTAGAGATAAATGAATTGCATTGGTAATTCCACGACCACTTTCCATAAAACCAAAAGCCTTTCCTTGTTCATTTTCAGATGCTAACATCCTAACAGCTTTTACAAGTGCTGGCCAAAAAGTAAGTATTGTTGTTATTCCCCATAAAGCATGTATTAAAAATACAACGATATATGGAGGATAAAGCGTTAATACAAGACCAGATACCCCTGTAATAATTAAAGAACCCGAAAGTAGTTTTCTGGCTGAAATACGGTCTGCTAAGAAACCACCAAAAAGGTATGATACCATTGCAAGTAGACCATAAATACTTCCTAAACTCCCCATTTGTGTATTTGTAAGATTAAATGCTTGTGCAAAAGTATCATAATAATAATTCTTTAAATATGGTAAAGCATATATAAATGCTCCTGCTACAAAGAGTATTATCAAGACTTTGAAATTTTTCCAAATGCTTGGTTTATTTACTTCAACTGACATATTTCCTCCTTATGTAAATACTCATAAATTTTTATGATGACTAATTATTGATTTTTCAACATTTTAACGTATTATAGATTTATTAATATATTAAGTTAATTTATCCATAATTTTTAGTGAGCTAAAGATAAACACTTTTAGCTCACTAAAATAATTATATTTCTATTTATAGGAATCCCCAGAATTATTAGCTACCTTCTTTTCATAATTCTTCCATATCATTAAGCCTGTTATTATAACAAAGAGACCTCCACCTATCATCTCAATCTCATAAACTATATTGTCTTTTAAAGTCTCCATAACTGGTGCTGTTGAAAAAAGTATCCCTACTACAGTTACTACAAGTACCATTCTGGCTATATTAATACAAGTTGAATCACTTTTTGCAATTGAGTATGGTCTTTCTTCATCTGGTCTCGTCTTTCTAAGTCTGATATAAGACGTAAAAAGTAATACATATGGAAACAATGCTGTCAATGCTGTCATAGTAACAAGAACATTATATATATTGTCTACTGATGGCAACAAATTTGTTCCTATAAGAAGTAGACTCACTATTATAGCTTGAATTACTACAGCATTTGATGGTATATTATGTTTATTTGTAACAGTTAATTGCTTAGGAAATACACCTTCTTTTACATTTCCAAAAAGCATCTTTACTGGACCTGCTATATAAAGTATTAATGCTCCTAGTACCGATAAAGTTATCCCAAATGCTACTACTTTTATAAACCAGCTACCTATTCCTAAATCTTGTGCAACTTTAGCTAATGCATCCAATATTCCTGTTGATGCTGCAATTTCATCTGGAGGAAGTATCATTGTTATTGCTACTGAACCTAGGATATAGATTCCTCCTATTAAAACAGCTACTGTTAATATAGCTTTAGGGAAGTTCTTCTTAGCATTATCCATTTCGGTTATAAAATTAGCAGTTGTTTCAGCTCCTGATAGTGCAAATATTATAGCAGATATAGAAACTAGTGAATTAGCATCTATCTTTGGTATTATATTTTGGATTGTATATACAGATGCTGATGGAGCTTTTTTGAGAATAACTACAGACATAAATGCCATCACTATAAGTAATATAGCAGGAATTGTAGAACCTAATGCTCCTGTATTCGTAAAGAATTTTCCAAATGCCATTCCACGAGTACTTACTAGGGATAACATCCAGAATATTATGAGTGAAAGCACTAAAATAAACATCTTATTGTTTGATAGAGCTGGATTTCCAAGCATATAAGCAATATTTATAGCTAAGAATGTCAAGAAGGAAGAATACCAAAATATCTTTGATGTCCAATTTAACCATGACACCATAAATCCCCACTTCTCTCCATAAGCCTGTTTAACCCATTCTCCAAGTCCACCATCTTTTGGATATGTTGCAGCCAACTCTGCACATATAAGTGATGCTGGAACAAAGAATATAAAAGCAAACAATAACCAAACTGGTATCGAACCAAGACCCAACCCAAAACTAGAGGCAGTAGATTTAGCTATCCATCTAATCCCAAATAGTGCTGATATATTCATAAATACTAAATCCCAAAATCCAATCTTCTTTTTCACTGTAATTCCTCCAATTTTAAATTTACTTAAATTCATACATATGTACTAATTTAAATATCAAGTATAAGCTCTTCAACGCTTCTTGGATAATTAGTTATAATTGTAGCACTATTTTTACCTACTATTGCTGTATCTGAGTGTCTAAATCCTCCAACTCCAGGTATATATATTCCTGGTTCCATAGAAAATACCATTCCTTCTTCTAGTATTAATTCATTATCAAATCTTAAATATGGCTCTTCATGTTCTGATAAACCTAAACCATGGCCAATTCTATGATTTGAATATAACTCTAGACCATACTTTGCAACAACGGCTCTTGCTGCTTCGTCCACCATTCTTGCTGGTATCCCAGCTTTTATTGTATCTAGTCCAGCTTGTTGAGCTTCTACTGCAATCTTAAATACTTCCTTTTGTTTTTCTGTTGGCTTACCTATAATAAAAGTTCTTTCATTTTCTGCTCTATAGTTTTCATACCAAACCTGTCTACTATGTATTACTATATCTCCTCTTTGAAGTATTCTAGTATTGGAGTCTAAATGTGGTTGTGCTGTTCTATCGATGCCTGAACAAGTCCAGTTTGCAAATCCTATATATGTATCAGGATAATTTTCAGATACATATTTTAGTAAAGCATTATCCCCTGCAACGTCAAATTCCAATTCACTCATCCCAACTCTAACATTTTCCAAAGAACCTTTTATTCCTATATCAGATAAGTAACCAGCTATCTTTAAAAATTCTATCTCTCTTGAGTCTTTTACATATCTCATTTCAAATATTTTACTTCCAACATCTTTAATAGCAAATGATTTCTCAGTTATATATTCCGAAAAGCTTGCAGATACTATATCTTTTTCTATCCCAACAGTTATTCCTTTAGGATATCTATTTAAAATTATATCTAAGTAATGCTTATGTGATATTCCATGTTCTTTCATTTCTGGTATTTCATAATACACATATACATTATCAACTTTTGCAACTTCTTTTGCATGTAGTTCCTCTAATCCAGGTACTATTAATTCTATTTTATCTTGAGTTACTACTGTTACAATTGGTCTAGAGTAAGTTATTGCTTTAAATCCACTAATATAAAATTGATTGTCTGGTTCAAATATTAGGGCAATTTCAATGTTTTTTTCATTCATATACTTTCTTAATCTTTCTAGTCTCATGTTATTTGACATAGCACACCTCTTTCTCAATATTCAGATAATTCATCCAGTACAACAATTAATGAATATATCATTTTAGAATTCTTAATGTTTGTAGTACTTGTTGTATTAGTATGTAAATTAAATTTATTTGTGATTATTTTATCATAATCATGATTATTTTGTCAATCATGATTTCATTTTTAAATATTTTTTATATTCTTATGATTTTAAGTTATCTAAAATATAACAAATATACATTATATTTTGGAATATTATCCTTGATTTATAATAAATTTAATGATAAAATCACGATTATATAAACTATATTGATTATTTGTAGGTGAATAAAATGACAAATAAAGAATTACAAAAGAAAAGGATATTAATGTATTTCATAGAAGCTGCTCAAAACATTATGGAAAATGAAGGAATAGAAAATATTACACTTCGTAAGGTTGCAGATATGGCTGGCTATAACAGTTCAACCCTATATAACTACTTTAAAAATTTAGACCATCTAATATCATTTGCATCTATAAAATATTTTAAGGATTACAACTTGAATATTTCAAGGTGTATAGAAAATGTCAGTGATGAATATAAGAAATATATAATTATGTGGAAATTATTTTGTAAACATTCTTTTGACAATGCTCAGGCTTTTTATCAGGTATTTTTTAACTTGTCCAGTGATGAACTTAGTTATATCACAAAACAATATTATGATATGTTTCCAGAGGACTTAGGTATTCATGATAGTGATATATCTTTAATGATTACAGGAAAAAGTATAAAAGAAAGAAATAAAATACTATTGAACAATCTTGTAGGTACTGGATATATACCAGCTAAAGATTTAGATATAATCAATGATATAATTATTTCTTTTTATCAAAATCTATTATTCTTAAAAAGAAACACAGGAAAAAATTCTAATGATGATGAATTAACTATGAAAATGATTTCTTCTATTGAATACATAATAAAACATGCTAAGTAATATTAAAATAGCCCTCTTTTCAAAAAGAGGGCTAAAACACATCTATTATTTTTTTATTTTATTGTGCAATAAGTTTATATATCATCACCTAAAACAACTTCTTCCATTTCGTGTTTTTTACTTCTCATCATTAGCTCTATTCCAACTTCTTTAGGATTTGAACCTTTAGTTATTACAGAATATATAGCATTAGTTATTGGCATATCTATATTCAGCTTTTCAGCAACATCATGTGCTACTTCAGTAGCAGTTATTCCTTCTACAACCATCTTTACTTCTTTTAAGGTGTCTTCTAAGCTCATACCTTGGCCTATAAGTATACCCGCTCTTCTATTTCTACTATGCATGCTTGTACAAGTAACTATTAAATCTCCAATGCCTGAAAGGCCTGCAAATGTAGACATATTAGCTCCCATAGCAGTACCAAGTCTACTCATTTCACTAATTCCTCTTGTCATAAGAGCTGCTTTTGCATTGTCACCATACCCTAATCCATCACATATACCAGCACCAAAAGCTATAATATTTTTTAATGCTCCTCCAAGTTCAACTCCAACTATATCTGGATTTGTATAAACTCTAAGTTTAGGACTCATAAATAAATCTTGTATACTCTGTGCTATTTTTAATTCTTTAGAAGCTACTACTACTGTAGTAGGTATATCTCTTGCTACTTCTTCAGCATGAGATGGTCCAGATAGTATTACATATGGATTTTGTGGCAATTCTTCTTCACATACCTGAGACAATCTAAGTCCAGTGCCTTTTTCAAGACCTTTTGCTACATTAACAATAATTTGTCCAGCTTTTACAAAAGGTTTTATTTTTTCACAAGTACTTCTTACAGCTTGAGATGGAACTGCTAAAACTATTACTTTGCAATTTTCTATAGTTTTTTCTATATCAGTACTTATAGTTATATTATTTGGAAATAATACTCCTGGTAAATAGTCTGTATTTTCTTTAGTCCTGTTTATTTTTTTAGCTTGTTCTTCTTTTCGAGTCCACATGCTCACATCATTACCTTTTTTTGCAAGACCTAAAGCTAATGCACTTCCCCAACTTCCAGTACCTAATACACATACTTTCTCCATGTTTAACACCACCTGAGTATAATATATTTACTATTCTTTCTTTTGACCAATTTTTCTTTCTGTCCCATTTAATAATCGCTTTATATTTGCTCTGTGATTATATATTACTGATATGGTTAAAAACAAAGCTACAACTAACCCAGCTTTATTTTTTGCTATAATCATAAATATTGGTGAACAACCTATCCCAACAACAGAACCTAATGAAACATATTTTGTTATAATTACCACCAATATAAATACTGCCAAACACATTAATGTTATTGCTGGATTTACAGCAAGCATTGCACCTAACGAAGTTGCAACACCTTTACCCCCTCTAAATCCTAAAACTGCTGGCCAATTATGACCTGCTACAACACATATAACTGCTAGATATCCAGCTAAAAGAGTATCTATACCAACCAACTTTGCTGCAATTTCCGATATTAAAACAGCAATTACACCTTTAAAAACATCACCTAAAAAAGTCATTGCTCCTGCTCTTTTTCCAAGTGTTCTAAGCACATTTGTCGAGCCCGCATTACCCGAACCTTGAGTCCTTATATCAACTCCAGCAATTCGCTTTGCAACTATATACGAGGTTGATATATTGCCTAATAAATATGCAATTACAGCAATAATTATATAACTAAATATCTCCACTGAACTTACCCCCTTTAGTTATATTTTAGATATTTACTTTTTATTTTTTTGTCTATACTCAATCTTTATTGAAGTTCCTTCAAATCCAAAGTTTTCTCTTATCTTATTTTCAAGGTATCTTTGGTATGAGAAGTGAGTTAAGTTCTTGTCATTTATAAATAAAGTAATTTTAGGAGGTCTAATGTCTGTTTGAGTTCCATAGTAAATTTTTAATCTTCTACCTTTATCAGATGGTGGCTGATTTAACATTACAGCTTCTCCAATTACTTCATTTAATGCTGAAGTTGATATTCTCTTAGAATGTTCATTTGATACATATTCAACTGTATCTAATATTTTATTCATTCTTTGATTAGTCTTTGCAGAAACAAATACTATTGGAGCATACATCATAAATGGGAATTTTTCTTTTATATCTTTTGTGTAATTACTCATTGTCTTATTATCTTTTTCTATTAAGTCCCATTTATTGACTACAAATATACATCCCTTGCCTTCATCATGTGCTATACCTGCAACTTTTGTATCCTGCTCTGTCACGCCTTCCAAAGCGTCTATAACTATTAACACTACATCTGCTCTATCTACAGCACTCATAGCTCTTATTACACTGTATTTTTCTATTGTCTCATATATTTTGCTTTTTCTTCTAAGCCCTGCTGTATCTATAAGAAGAAATTTCTGTCCATTTTTTTCAAAATAAGTATCTATTGCATCTCTAGTAGTTCCTGCAATTGGACTTACTATTACTCTTTCTTCTCCTAATATCTTATTAAGTATAGAACTCTTTCCTGCATTTGGCTTACCTGTTATAGCTACTCTTATTATATCTTCTTCATACTCTGTATCTAATCCTGCTGGAAAATTTTGAACTATCTCATCTAATAAATCTCCAAATCCCATACTATTGGCTCCTGACACTCCAAAAGGAGTTCCAAAACCTAATTCATAAAAATCATATATATTGTCAAACTGACTTTGACTATCAATTTTATTAACTACTAAAATTACTGGTTTTTTTGTTTTTCTAAGTATCTGAGCAATTTCTTTATCAGCAGCTGTTATTCCAGCCTTGCCATCAACTATAAAAAGTATTACATGGGACATGTCCATTGCAAGCATGGCTTGATTTCTCATTTGAGATAATATTATATCTTCGCTATCAGGTTCAATACCTCCTGTATCTACTAATGTAAAATATTTATCTAACCATTCTACTTCTGCAAATATTCTATCTCTTGTAACTCCTGGTGTATCTTCAACTATTGATATCCTTTTTCCTGCAAATTTATTAAATATTGTAGACTTACCAACATTTGGTCTCCCAACTACAGCTACAACTGGCCTACTTATACTCATGTTGTTTCTCCTTCCATCTTTTGTTTTCTATTTTAAAATTTTATCCACAAAATCTTTTCCTTCATTTAAGCATGGGATAATTTTTATTTTCATAAGTTCTTCTAACTGATTTAGTTCAATATTATCTAAGAAAATTTCTTCATCTGCTTTTAACATACTTCTTGTTATATAAAGAGCCTCTCCCAATTCCTTATGCTCAAGTTGCTCTTTTAAATCTTTAGCTGTTAAAAGACCTGATACTGTTATTGTTTCTCCAAAAAACTTATTTTTTATTTCATAAACATCTATTTGAAGATTTTTAAACTTGTCCATCATAGCATCTGCCATACTTTGTATAAATTCATATGCAGAATGTCCAGTAGCTATTGATACTTTTTTATCTCTTTTTAGAATATTCTCAGACAATGTGTTTAGATACTCTTCAATCTCGGTTTTTAACTTACGTATCATACCTACACCATCTTCAAACTGTAAAAATCCTTCATATTCTTCATATCCAGGCAATTCTCTACTAGATAATATATAAAATTCATCTGATAAAAATGCAAATCGAGTCCCTATTTTCTCAAGATATTTCTGTTGCATTTCATGCATTTGCTCTATAGTTTTACTTGCACCCTTATTATCAAATATATTTAATTCTGCTAAATTGTCTCTATGCTTTGTAATCCCAACTGGAACTATAGCAACGCTATTTACATATGGATAAAGTTGAGCTAATTCTTTTATTGTTCTCTCCAATTCCTTTCCATCATTTATACCTGGACATAAAACAATTTGACAGTTCATTTCTATATGAGCATCTGCCAATCTCTTCATTATACCATATAATTTTCCTGCAAATTTATTGCTTATCATTTTTTGTCTTAATTCTGGATTAGTTGTATGCACAGATATATTTATAGGACTTATTCTGTATTTAATGATATTATTTATATCTTCTTCACTCATATTTGTAAGTGTAACAAAATTTCCTTGTAAAAAAGATAATCTGGAGTCATCATCTTTAAAATAAAGAGTTTCTCTCATTCCTTCTGGCAACTGGTCTATAAAACAAAACATACATTTATTTCTACAACTTTTAGCTTGGTCAATTATTGGATTTGTAAATTCAACGCCCAAATCTTCATCATAGTCTTTTTCTATCTCATATATGTAGACTTCGCCATCTTTTTTTTGTATTTCTACCTCTAAATACTCATCACTTAGTAAGAATCTATACTCTATTATATCATGTATTGGCTGTTCATTTACAGATATAAGTAAATCTCCTACTTCTATACCTATTTCTTCTGCAATACTATCTTTGTAAACTTTACTTATAATATTATTTATTTTTTTTACATTTACTTCCATTTTTTTCACCACTCTTTTATATTCATCAAGATTTATTATAATATATTTTCATATACGGTTTATGACTTTATTATATTTTACAATAGCATTTTTAAACATTTC
>NZ_JAGWCS010000043.1:0-30574 GCF_020657705.1 Clostridioides sp. ZZV15-6598
GTATATATATTTGCATTAGAAATATTATTAGTTATATTAATTTTTGTAGTATATATAGCTTATATTATAAATAATAATACGAAGACTATTATAAATGAAAAAGAAAAATTTAAGACACTTACTGATAATATATTAGGTGGTGTTAAAAATTGTTTGAAAGATAAGGATATGACTATGACCTATGTAAGTCAGGGATTTTTGGAACTTACAGGTTATTCTGAAGAGGATTTAGATGTAATTTTTAAAAATAGATTTAAACATATAATTTATAAAGAAGATGTAGACAAGGTTAATAGTATTGTTTTGAATCAATTAAAAAGACAAGATAAAATTGAAGTTGAATATAGAATTGTAAAAAAAGATGGAAGTATAATTTGGGTTTTAGATAGAAGTAAATCTATAAAAGATAGTAAAGGAAATGAGTCTATACAGGGAGTTTTAACTGATATAACAGAACTCAAGAAAATACAAGAAGAATTAGACTCAAAAAGGTTTGAAATAGAGACTATTAATGATAGTATTGTTGGTGGAATCGTGATAACTGAGATAAATGATGATTTTGATAGTATATATTTAAATGAAGGTTATTTAAATATGATTGGATATACACGTAAACAGTTAGAAGATGAATTAGATAATAAATTAATCAAGCTGATTTTCAGAGATGATAGAGCTGGGATGATTGATGATATAAATAAGCAACTTAAAGTAAGTGATACATTTGCATGTGAACGAAGGGTTGAAAAAAGAGATGGTAGCATTATATGGATTTTATTAAAAGGAAGAAAAATAGTTGATGAAAATGAAAAATCAGTATTATGTAGTGTAATTGTAGATATTACTTCTGCTAAATTGTTAGAGCAAGAGCTTAAAAAGAGTGAAGAACGTCATGAGATTATTATAAATCAAACACAGAATATTATAGTTGAATGGAATATAGAAAAAGACCAAATGAGTATTTCTCCTAATTGGTACAATAAATTTGGTTATGACCCTATAACTGAAAATGCAACGAAAAACATAATCAAATCAGTTGACATATATCCTGATGATATAGATAAGTTTATTTCATTAACTAAGCTTACTTCATCAGGAAGTGAATATGAGGAGTGTGAAATTAGACTTAGAGTTAGAGATACTACTTATGCATGGTTTAGTATAAAAGCAACGACACTGTTTGATGATAATGGAATACCTTATAAAGTTGTAGGTAGTTTAACTGATATTGATGAATCAAAACGAGAAGCTGAAAAATTAAAAGAGAGAGCTGAAAAAGACCCATTAACAGGCTTATATAATAAAAAGGCATCACAAGCACTTATAGAAGAATATATAACATTAGATAAAAACAGACAAGGTACTTTAATGATTATTGATATTGATGACTTTAAAGGTATAAATGATAATTTAGGTCATTTATATGGTGATGCTGTATTAAGTGAAATTGCAAGTGATTTAATAAACTTATTTAGGGCATCTGATATAGTAGGAAGAATTGGTGGAGATGAGTTCATTGTTTTCATGAAAGATATTTCTGAAACAAGAGATATTATGAACAAAGCAGAGGAACTAGTCAAAACGTTTGAGAGGTCTTTTGTAGGCAAAGGATACAATTATAAAATATCTTTGAGTGTAGGAATTGCTAGATTTCCAAAAGATGGTACAGAGTACATGCAATTGTTTAGAAATGCAGACATAGCTCTTTACTCAGCTAAGGGTAAAGGAAAGAATCGTTATGCATTGTATGATAAAAAAATTGATAAAGTACAATATATAGCAAATACAAGAAATACAGATGAAAATACCAATATAGAAAGGTCTTTTAAGGAGCATATTACAAATTATATATTTGATATACTGTATGAATCAAATAATATAGAAATGGCTGTAAATTTGATTCTTGATATTGTGGGTAAACATTTTAATGTGAGTCGTGTCTATATATTTGAAAACTCGGATGATAACCTCTACTGTAAAAATACATTTGAATGGTGTAATGAAGGAATAACAGCAGAAATTGATAATCTTAAGAATATTTACTATAGTCATTTAGGAAATTATCTTTTAAATTTCAATGCAGATGGATTGTTTTATTGTAATGATGTTGATAATCTCAATGGCGATTTAAAAAATTTGCTTAAAGTACAAGGGATATGTTCAATATTACAGTGTAAAATTTTAGAAGGTAATGAATTTAGAGGTTTTGTAGGATTTGATGAATGTTCATATAATCGTATGTGGACTAGTGATGAAGTGGATACATTGACATTTATTTCTAAGACGCTCAGTATGTTTTTATTAAAAATGCGTATCCAGAGTAAGCTAGAGGAATCTTTAGAAGTTCAAAAGTCTGTAATGGATAACATGGACATATGGGCCTATGTTGTTGACAGAAACACATATGAGCTGTTATTTATCAATAAAAAGATGCTTGAGTCAGCACCAGATACACATGTAGGTGATTTATGTTATAAAGCACTATGGAACAATCAGAATAAACAATGTAGGAAATGCCCTATGAGTTGTTTAAAAGATGGAACTGATACTTGTAAATCATTTATGCGTAACAAAAAATTTGGTGTAAATGTAAATATAACGACAACTGCTTTAAAATGGTTTGATGGTAAAGATGCATGCTTAATATTTGGGAGTGAAGTAAATAGTGTTGAGTCTCAAGGAAATATTTAAATTAGCTTCTTGTAAAGATTTCCTAACTAATTGAATAAAACGTTTAAATTACTGTATTATAGATTTACTTAAAATCACAATTTGGATTTATTGAACCTAAAACGTTCATATAAATTATTTAAGTTGTGGTTTTAAGTATTTTTTGTGTTATAATTAAGCGTTAAGAACAAAATTAAAAGATACTTTTAATTTTAAGAAAGTATTTGTTAAATATACATTGAGCAGGTGATGATATGGAAAATAGGTTTTTACCAATAAGTAAACAAGATATGATAGATAGAGGATGGGAAGAACTAGACTTTGTGTTGGTTACAGGTGATGCATATGTAGACCATCATAGTTTTGGTACAGCAATAATATCTAGAGTTTTAGAAAATGCTGGATATAAGGTAGGTATAATAGCACAACCAAATTGGAAGACGACAGATGATTTTATGAAATTAGGAAAGCCTAGACTTGGATTTTTGGTTAATGCAGGGAATATGGATTCAATGGTGAATCATTATTCAGTGAGTAAAAAGCATAGAGATAAGGATATGTATTCTCCTGGTGGGAAAATGGGCTACAGACCAGATAGAGCCACAATAGTCTATTGTAATAAAATAAGAGAAGCATATAGCGATGTTGCAATAGTAATTGGAGGAATTGAAGCTAGTCTAAGAAGATTTGCCCACTATGATTATTGGAGTGATAAGGTTAGAAAGTCAATGCTGATAGATAGTGGAGCAGATTTATTAGTTTATGGGATGAGTGAAAAGCAGATTGTGGATGTAGCTAATGCACTTAATGATGGATATGACCCAAAATATATTAGGCATATTGATGGGACATGTTATGTTGCAGATACACTAGAAGAAATATACGATAACTATATATTGATTCCATCATATAAAGAAATATGTGAAGATAAAATGAAATATGTAGAGGCTTTTAAAATTCAATATGATGAACAAGACCCATTTAGAGGAAATATAATTGTTCAACCTCATGGAAGTAAGTATTTAGTTCAAAATAAGCCAGAGAAGCCTTTAAATAGAGAAGAATTGGATGAAGTTTATGGATTACCATATCAAAAAACATATCATCCTGTATATGAGAAATCTGGTGGTATACCAGCTATAGAAGAAGTAAAATTTAGCATAGTAAGTTCAAGAGGGTGTTTTGGGAGTTGTTCATTTTGTGCAATAACATTTCATCAAGGAAGAGCTGTTCAAAGTAGAAGTGAGAAATCAATTATTGATGAAGCAGTAGGAATAACAAAATTAAATGATTTTAAAGGATATATACATGATGTTGGAGGACCAACAGCTAATTTTAGAAGACCAGCATGTAACAAACAAATTACTAAAGGTGCATGTAAAAATAGACAATGCTTATCTCCATCACCATGTAAAAACTTAGATGCAGACCATAGTGAATATCTGCACTTACTTAGAGCTGTAAGAAAATTACCTAACATAAAAAAAGTATTTGTACGCTCTGGTATTAGGTATGACTATGTAATGGCAGATAAAAATAATAAGTTTCTTAGAGAGCTAATAGAACATCATGTAAGTGGTCAATTGAAGGTGGCTCCAGAACACATATCAGAAGAAGTTTTAGAATATATGCAAAAGCCAGCAGGAAAAACTTATGATAAATTTAGACAGAAGTTTTTTGCTATAAATGAAGAATTAGGTAAAAAACAATATTTGATACCATATTTAATGTCTAGTCATCCAGGGTCTACATTAAATAGTGCTATAGAGTTAGCTGAATATTTGAGAGATACTCATTATCAACCAGAGCAAGTTCAAGATTTTTATCCAACTCCTGGAACACTATCGACTACAATGTTTTATACAGGAATAGACCCACTTACAATGAAGCCAGTCTATGTTCCAAAATCAAAACGTGACAAAGCAATGCAAAGAGCTTTATTACAGTATAGAGCACCTAGAAATTATGACTTGGTATATTCTGCATTAGTTGAAGCTGGAAGAGAGGATTTGATAGGTTTTGGACATAGATGTCTAATAAAACCAAAGGATGAGAAACCTTATTTTAATAGAAATAATTCTAATAAAAATAAATCTAAGACTTCTACTGAAAATAAAAAATATAATGCAAATAATAGAAACAATAAAAAACAACAAAAAAGTCCAAGTAAGAGAAAGAAAAAATATTAAAATAGGCATAGGTAAATAAAAATATTTAAATAAGAAGGATTATTCGATAAATTAACAGAAATTAATATAAATAAATATAATTATTTTATAAAAAGTTAGTTTTGGGAGGAAGAGATGAAAAAGTATATTTATATAATGTTATCAGCAGCATTAAGTGTAATTTTTTTAGTGGGGTGTTCACAAGGTCAAAATGAAAAGCCAAAAGAAGAACCAGCAGTTGTTAAAGAAGTAAAGGTAGCTGTTCCAGATGGATTGCCAGCGGTAGCAGTAGCTAAATTAGCAAATGAAAATCCAGCAATTAAAGATGGATATGAAACAATGTATAACATTGAGAAAACACCAGAGGCAATTTCTACTAGAGTAATGAAAAAAGATGTAGATATAGCTATAGTTCCATCAAATATGGCTGCAATAGCATATAATAAAACTTCAAGCTATAATATAGTTGGTACTGTAGGTATGGGGTCGCTTTATTTAGTATCAACGGATGATATAAAGGATTATTCTGATTTAATTGGGAAAGAAGTTGGATGTACAGGGAAAGGTCTTACTCCAGATATAACGATAAGAAGTCTTTTATCACAAAAGGATATAAATCCAGCAGATATAAATTTTAATTATGTAAATTCTGCAAGCGAATTAGTACCGTTATTGGCTACAGGAAAAATTACAACAGGGATTGTTCCAGAGCCTGCACTTAGTGCTTTAATGTCCAAGAATCCAAATATAAAAATTATAAAAAGTTTAAATGATTCATGGAGAGAAGTAAGTGGCTCCAAAGATGGATATCCTCAATCTACATTAATTATAAAATCTGATTTTTTAAGAGACAATAAAGAATTTGTAGATTCTTTTTTAGGACAATTATCAAATAGTGTAGATTGGGCAAATAAAAATCCTGAGGAATTAGGTAAATATTCTGAGAAGATAAAAATATCTACTGAACCTAAAATAATAGGCAAAGCTCTTGAAAGGGCTAATTTAAAGTATATTCCAGTTAAAGATATGATTAATGATTACAAAAACTACTATGAGAAATTAGCTAATTTTGATGATAAGACAGTAGGAGGCAAAGTGCCAGATGAAGCAATATACTTTGTTGAAAAATAAGAAAATTAAAGAACAATTTATAGACAAATTAGAGGTAACACTTTCTTGTGTTATCCTCTTATTTTTGTGGCAAATTATTGCTTTAAAAATTAACAATGATATATTCTTGCCAACTATAAATCAAGTCTTTAGTAGTATCAAAGAAATCGCATTGAATTCTAACTTCTATATAGACATACTTTATTCAATAGGTAGATGTTTTTTTAGTTTTTTATTTGCTTTGATTTTTGCTATCATATTGTCGATAGTAGCATATTTAAGTAGAATTTTTAGAAATTTATTAAAGCCAATTAATGCTCTAGCACGTTCAATACCAACGATGATATTAGTAGTACTTGCACTAATTTGGTTTGAAAAAGATAGTACACCTTTTATAGTTGGATTTGCTATAGTTTTTCCAATATTATATGATAGTGTTTTGGGAGCAATATTAAGTATTGATAAGAATTTATTAGAAATGGCAAGTGTGTATAAGATAAGATTTATAGATAAGGTGTTGAAAATTTATTTACCATCTATAAAATTTCAAATTATATCTATATTAGTATCGACATTTTCACTAAGCTTAAAAGTTGCTATAGCAGGAGAGGTATATAGTCAACCTACATATGGTATTGGGACTATGATACAAACTGAAAAAATTAATTTTAATACATCTGGGATATTTGCATGGATAATTATAATAGTTTTAATTTCAGCCATTTTACAAGTAGCTCAAAAATTTTTGTCAAGGAGAGCTTTTTTATGGAAAAGGTAAGGTTAAGTATTGAGAATATAAATAAAAAATATGATAGTCATATTATATTTAAAAATTTTAATATTGATTTTTACATAGATAATGTTAACTGTATACTTGGAAAATCTGGATGTGGAAAAACTACTCTCTTAAATATAATAAGTGGTATTATAGAAAATG
Source organism: Clostridioides sp. ZZV15-6598 (assembly GCF_020657705.1). NCBI lineage: Bacteria > Bacillati > Bacillota > Clostridia > Peptostreptococcales > Peptostreptococcaceae > Clostridioides > Clostridioides sp. ZZV15-6598. The sequence continues at coordinate 6,883 of NZ_JAGWCS010000043.1, forward strand.
ATACTTGTAATTTAAATATTAAAGAAAGTTCAAATAAAATTGGGAGCAAGTTAGAGGTAAGTTACATATTTCAAGAAGATAGGCTCATAGATTGGTTAACTGTAGAAGAAAACATAAAGATAGTTGTAAATAAATACTATAATAAAACTCAATTAGATAAAATTTGTGATGAATATTTAGATTTGGTTGGAATTAGTAAATATAAAAATTTTTATCCCCAGATGCTTAGTGGGGGCCTTAGACAAAGAGTAAATATTGCTAGAGCTTTTATTTATCCATCAAAGATTATTATAATGGATGAACCTTTTAAATCCATTGATGCAAAGAATAAACAAATAATAATGGATAATTTTAAAGACATACTTAAAAAAGAAAAAAGAACTGTTTTGTTTGTAACTCATGATATTGAAGAAGCATTATTTTTAGCAGATAATATATTTATTTTAGGAGATTCTCCTATGAGAATAAAAAAAGAACTAAAAAATTCTAGTGAATTAGAAAAAAATGAAGTTTTGAAGTTAATATAGAGTTATAATAATATTGTCGTTTTAAAATATACTTGTTTTAACTATTAATACTTATAATACTCTATTAGAATAGTACAGAATATTCGAAAATATGGATAATGTTCGTATTTTATAAAAAGGAAGTGAATGTATGATTAAAGTAAAAACTAATGCTATGAGAATTTTAGATTCAAATAAAATTGATTATAAGGTACTATCTTATGAAGTCAAAAGTGAACATGTAGATGGTGTTGAGGTAGCACATGATATAGGAAGAGATGTAAATGAAGTATATAAGACTCTAGTAACTCAAGGAGTTAGTAAGAGTATTTATGTATATGTAATACCAGTACATGAAAATTTAGACTTAAAAAAGGCTGCAAAAGTAGCTAAAGAAAAAAGTGTGGATATGATTCATGTAAAAGATATAAACAAGCTTACAGGATATATTAGAGGTGGTTGTTCTCCTGTAGGGATGAAGAAGCTTTATAAGACTTTTGTAAATGAAAGTGCAAAACAATTAGATACAATTATAGTAAGTGCTGGTAAAATAGGATACCAAATAGAATTATCACCACTTGATTTACAAGAACTTATAAAAGTGGAATTTGCAGATGTAATAAAAAAATAGGTATTGTAGATAAAAAAGTAATGACAAAAAATTATATGATTAATAAAATAAATAATGACTTAAAAATAAACATTTAACTACTATTATGTAATTGATATAAAAATATTGAGAAATTTTAAAAATGATGGTAAAGTGTAAATATGATTACGAATATTTTTTATAAAGTAATGGAGGGATGTTCGCTTGAGGAAGATAAAATCTGAACAAATTGTTGAACAAGTAAAAAAACTGTGCATAGAGGCTAGTTTATACTTAGGAGATGATGTCTTAAGCTGTATAAAAGAGAAAGCTAAAACTGAAAAAAGTGAAGTTGGAAAAAACATATTAAATATATTAGTTGAAAATGCTGAAATAGCAAAGGAAAAAAATATACCAATATGCCAAGATACTGGTATGGCTGTATTTTTTGTTGAAATAGGACAAGAGGTTTTAGTTGAAGGAGATACAATTACTGATGCTATAAATGAGGGAGTAAGACAAGGATACGAGGAAGGATATTTGAGAAAATCTGTTGTAAGTCCAATTAGTAGAATAAATACAAAGGATAATACTCCTGCCATTATTCATTATGAAATGGTAAAAGGCAATGAAATTAAAATAGAGTTTGCTGCTAAGGGATTTGGAAGCGAAAATATGAGTAAAATGAAGATGTTAAAGCCATCAGATGGATTAGAAGGAATTAAAAAATTTATCATTGATACAGTATCAGAAGCTGGACCTAATCCATGCCCTCCTATGGTAATTGGAGTTGGCATAGGTGGAACTGTAGATAAATGTGCTCAAATAGCTAAAAAAGCACTTTTTAGAGAACTAGGCGAATTTAATGAAGATGAAAATATCGCAAAATTAGAAAGTGAATTATTAGCCTCTATTAATAAATTGGGGATAGGGCCTCAGGGATTAGGAGGAACTACAACAGCTTTAGGGTTAAATATAGAGACTTTTCCTACACATATAGCAGGTCTTCCTGTTGTTGTAAATATAAACTGCCATGCATCAAGACATAAAAAGGTAGTAATTTAGGAGGAAAAATAAAATGATAAAGATAACTACACCTGTAAGTGAGATTGATATAGCTAAATTAAATTGTGGAGATACAATTAGTCTAAGCGGTATACTTTATACAGCAAGAGATGCAGCTCATAAAAGATTGATAGATTGTATAAATAAAGGTGAAGAGTTACCATTCGATGTAAATGGTCAAGGTATATACTATGTAGGTCCTACTCCAACAAAACCAGGAGAAGTTATAGGAGCAGCAGGTCCAACAACGAGTTATAGAATGGATGATTTAACTATACCTCTTTTAGAGAGAGGTCTTAGATTGATGATAGGTAAAGGAAAAAGAAGTGAAGAAGTTATACAAGGTATGGAGAAGTATGGAGCAGTTTATCTTGCAGCAATAGGAGGAGCTGGTGCATATATTTCAAATTCGATAAAATCATGTGAAATTATTGCATATGAAGACTTAGGTGCTGAAGCTATAAGAAAGATTGTAGTAGAAGACCTTAAACTTACAGTAGCTATAGATAGTTATGGAAATAATATCTATGAGCAAGGTCGAGCAATTTATGCATGTAAATAAATTTTGAAAATTTATATAAATACTAAAAATACAAAACAATTTAATTGTACACATTTTAAGGAGGAAAATTGATGTCTAAGGATTATGCAAAATTGGCATTAGAAATGCATGAAATTAATAAAGGGAAAATAAATGTAGAAAGTAAGGTAGAAGTTAAAACTAAAGATGATTTATCAACAGCATATACGCCAGGTGTTGCAGAGCCTTGTCTAAAAATACATGAAAATCAAGAGGATGTTTATAGATATACTTCTAAAGGTAATTTAGTAGCAGTAGTTAGTGATGGAAGTGCTGTACTTGGATTAGGAAATATTGGTGCTGAAGCAGCTATACCTGTTATGGAAGGTAAATCTATATTATTTAAGCAATTTGGAGATGTAGATGCTTTTCCAATATGTTTAAAGACTAATGATGTAGATGAAATAGTTAAGTCTGTGGAATTAATGGAACCAGTATTTGGAGGAATAAATTTAGAGGATATATCTTCTCCAAGATGTTTTGAAATAGAAGATAGATTAAAAAAATCTTTGAGTATACCTGTTTTTCATGACGACCAACATGGTACTGCAATAGTAGTGGCAGCAGCAATAATAAATGCAATAAAGTTAATTGAAAACAAAAAGATAGAAGATTTAGAAATAGTTATAAATGGAGCAGGTGCTGCGGGTATAGCAATAGCAAAAATATTACTTAAGATGAATGTTAAAAATATAGTATTGTGCAACAGAAGTGGTGCGTTGGAAGCCAACATGGAAAGATTAAATTTAGCTCAAAAAGAAATGTTAGATGTAACTAATATAAGAAATGAAAAAGGTTCTTTGAAAGAAGTTATAAAAGGTAAAGATGTATTTATAGGTGTTTCAGGTCCAAAAACTGTAACAAAAGAAATGGTTGAAAGTATGTCTGAAAAACCAATAATACTAGCAATGGCAAATCCTACTCCAGAAATAATGCCAGAAGAAGCAAAATTAGGTGGAGCGTTTATAATGGGAACTGGTCGTTCAGATTTCCCTAACCAAGTTAATAATGTTTTAGCATTCCCAGGAATATTTAGAGGGGCACTTGATGTTAAAGCTAAAGAAATAAATGAAGAAATGAAAATAGCAGCTGCATATGCAATTGCTAATACAATAACTGATGAAGAAATATGTCCAGAATATATATTACCAGATGTATTTAATAAAAATGTAGTAAAAAATGTTGCTGAAGCAGTTAAGGAAGCAGCTATAAAGACTAAAGTAAATAGAATATAATTTTTATTTAAGAATCAAAAATTTAAGTGAGCAAATAAAATAAAGACTAGTAGAATTTATATCTTAAGATATAAATTCTACTAGTATTTTTGTTTTTAATATGACACAATCATGTCATATTACTCTTGCTATAATTTAAATATGGTTAGGAGCCAAAGAAAAATATACAAGGAGTGATTATAATGGAAGAAACTAGGTTTTGTCAATGTTGTGGTATGCCAATGGGATATACTAATGAATTGTATGGAACAAATAAAGATGGAAGTAAAAGTGATGATTACTGTAGCTATTGTTTTAAAGAGGGGGAATTTACTGCTGATATAAGTATGGAAGAGATGATAGAAATCTGTATACCTCCTATGGTTCAAAGTAATAAAGGCATGACTGAAGATGAAGCAAGAAGTATGATGAATAATTTCTTTCCAACATTAAAACGCTGGAAATAAGCATATACAAAATTAATAACTCATATAAAATTCATGAAAACTTAATACCAGAAACACATTGACTCTATATACTAATATTATTATATTTTATTAAATAATGTATTGGAGGAGTTAAAGTGAAAGATTTTATTGAGAAGTTGAAAAAAGGTTTTGGAGTTAAGCAATTTAAAAAAATATCAAAAGTTTCAATTATAATGTATTGCTTATCTATTTTGTTGGCTATTTATGGTATATATGTATTTATAAATTGTACTGAATATATATATACTATGCTATCTACAAAACAGTTAACAGTCACAGGAAATGAATATACCATTATAAATTATTATATGAGTAACTTTAGTCAGTATATAATATTTGCTATTTTACTTGCATCAATGGGATTTGTAATACAAAAGATAGGGTATATTAATTTCGGTAAGAGGGAACTTAGTGGTAACTATTCAACAAATATTAGAAATATAAGTGATATCTCTATAGATAATGGTAAAGATAATGAAATGTTTGATAAAGGCAGTATTGAAAATAGTATTTTAAAAAGATAAATAATACAAATATATAAAATATGATTAAATAAAGCTTAGAATACTTAGTGTATTTTAAGCTTTTTTAATTATTAAGATTTCAAAGTATTAAATTAATGATATAAAATCATATAAAAATATTTAAATTATTGATTTCAAGGTATTGTATTTTTAAAAGAGTAAAAATATAATAAGTTAGGTATATAATATATGAAAAGTAAAAAATAAAAAAATGGAAGTGATTGAGATGAGTAGTATATTGTTGGTTGAAGATGACTTAAGTTTGATATATGGATTAGAATTTTCTATACAAAAGAATGGATTTAGTGTTGATGTAGCAAGAACAGTAGAAGAAGCATTGCAAATGTACAAAGAAAAAAATTATGATTTACTGCTTTTGGATGTATCCTTACCTGATGGTAATGGTTTTGATATTTGTAAAAAGGTAAGAGAAGTTTCTAATGTGCCAATTATATTTTTAACTGCTTCTGATGAAGAAGTAAATGTAGTGATGGGGCTTGATATGGGTGGAGATGATTACATAACAAAACCTTTTAAATTAAATGAGTTAATTTCAAGAATAAAAGCTTTACTTAGACGTTATAATTTTACAAATGAAAATGTAACTGAATTAAAATCAAATACTATTACTGTTAAATTACTTGAAAATCGTGTTTTTAAAAATGAAATTGAGCTGGAGCTTACTACAGCAGAATATAAATTATTGTGCTTATTTATGAAAAATAAAAATATTGTACTTACGAGAAAAAATATATTGGACAAGTTATGGGATGGGAATGGTAGTTTTGTAGATGATAATACTCTATCAGTATATGTAAGAAGGCTGAGAAATAAGATTGAAGATAATCCAGAAAATCCAAAATTTTTATTAACAATTAGAAGAATGGGTTACAAATGGAATGTTACAAAGTGAGGGTGTTAATATGAAGTTATTTTCTAATAAAGACATAAAAATATTTTTTCTAGCGATTATATCCATTTTATTGATGTTTATAGTAGCAGGTCAAATAGTAGTTATAAATATAACTAAGGATTATAAAAGGGAACTGGTAGAACATGATTATAATATAGCTGGATACTTACATAGTATGGGTGTTGATAAATCAAAAATACCAGCAGTATTTACTACTAATGAAGATAAGTATATTTTAAAAGGAAAAGAAATCTTAAATACAGCTGGATATGACTTTGATACAGATAATAGTTTTATGCCAAGTGTGAAATTGTTTCAAAGTAAATATATAAAAACTATGTTTCTATATTTATTTGTGTTCTTTACTATGATTATTTTCATATTGTATGTGTATTTTTTTAGGCAACAAAACAAGATAGAAGAAGCTAGTTATAAAATTGATTCATTTATGAATGGAAATATAAATGTACGGTTAAATACTTATGAAGAAGGTAGCTTATCAAAGTTATTTGGTTCAATAGATGCTATGTCAACATCTCTAAACACGCACATACTGAAAGAAAAGCAGAATAAAGAATTTCTTAAGAATACAATTTCAGATATATCACATCAACTAAAAACTCCACTTACAGCATTGATGATGTATAATCAGATATTGCAAGAAGAGAGTCATAATAGTGAAGTTGTTGAAAATTTTGTACAGAAGAGTCAAAATGAATTAGAGCGTATAGAATCATTGATACAAAATTTATTAAAGATTACAAAGATAGATTCAAAGACAATAATTCTTAACAAAGATAGTGTTAACATAAAAAAACTGATTACTAAAATTTTATATGGTTTTGAAACTAGAGCAGAAAAAGAAGGAAAGAGTATTTCTATAAGAGGTCTAGAAAATACAAACTTGTTTTGTGATTATGAATGGATGTCAGAAGCTTTAAGTAATCTTATAAAAAATGCCTTAGATAATACAAAAGAGAACGATAAAATAATGATAGAGTGGATTGAAACACCTATAACAACTATTATTTCAGTGAAAGATACTGGAAATGGAATTCGTATTGAAGATATACATCATATATTTAAAAGATTTTATAGGAGTAAGTTTTCAAAAAGTAATCAAGGTCTTGGACTAGGGTTGCCACTAGTCAAATCTATCATAGAACAACACAATGGAACTATCACTGTAGAAAGTGACTTTTCACAAGGAAGTACATTTACTCTAAGTTTTTTAAAGCTTACTAATATGTAAGATAGGATACATCTTATAGTAAGGTGTATGAATTATTCTTATATTAATCAATTAGAAAGGAGACAGAGCAAATGGATATTCTTGTGGTTAACAATTTATGTAAAACATATGGAAATGGATATACAAAAGTAGAGGCATTAAAAGATGTATCATTTACAGTTTCAAAGGGAGAATTTGTTACTGTAGTTGGAGAATCTGGCTCAGGGAAAAGTACATTATTAAATCTTTTAGGAGGTCTTGATACCCCAACCTCAGGAAAAATATTTATTGATGGCAAAGAAATATGTTCAATGAAAGAAGAAAAGCAGACTATTTTTCGACGTCGTAATATAGGATTTATATTTCAATCATATAATCTTATACCAGAATTAACTGTGGAACAAAATATAATATTTCCTTTATTACTAGATTACAAGAAACCAGATACTATTTATCTAGATGAAGTATTGACAATTTTAGGTCTTAAAGATAGAAAAAACCATCTTCCAAATCAATTATCTGGAGGTCAGCAACAAAGAGTTGCAATTGGAAGAGCATTGATTACAAAGCCATCAATTATATTGGCAGATGAGCCAACGGGAAACCTTGACAGTAAAAATAGTAATGATGTAATTTCACTTTTAAAAGTGACAGCAGAAAAATATAATCAAACTATTATTATGATAACTCATAATACAAATATAGCTTCTACAGCAGATAGGATACTACAGGTTTCTGATGGAGTGCTTAAGGACCTGGGGGTGAATAGAGAATGAGAAGCTATTTAGAACTAGTACCACAATATGCAAAGGTTCATAAGAAAAAAAATAGAACTACAATTTTATGTATTGTTATTGCAGTATGTTTAGTTACTGCTATTTTTGGACTGGCAGATATGGCTATACAATGTCAAAAAGTACAATTTATTAAAGATGATGGAAATTGGCACATAGTAATTAAAAATCTTGATGAAAAGTCTATATCAGAAATAAGTAGTAGAGTAGATATAGCTCACCATGGGAGAGGACAAGTCATTGATAATGGAGAGTTTAAATCAAAGGAGATTTGGATACAAGGTTTAGATGAAGATTCAGCAAAACAATTAGGTCTAGAAACAATAAAAGGGCGTTATCCTGTTGGGGAGAATGAAACTTTAATAGATATAGATGCAGTTAAGGAATTTAATTTAAAAGTAGGAGACTTTATAAAAGTAAGGTTGGCGGATGGGAGAGATAAAAACTATAAGATAGTAGGCGTATATTCATCAATGGCGAAATTAAAAGCGTCAGATAAACATGGATTGATGCTTTCAATACTAGGCACACAAGCTATTGAAAAATCAGAAACGTATGATTATTACTATATTACATTTAAAGATAGGGTTAATATTAGAAAAGCAACATCTGATATTAAAAACATTTTAAACTTAAGTGATAAAGAAGTTGGTAAAAATGAAAAATTACTTTCTATTATAGGTCAAGGTGACTCTGATTATTCTAAACCACTTTATTTAACAGCAGGAGGACTTTTTATACTTGTGTTAATAGCAAGTGTTATCATGATATATAATAGCTTTAATATGGGTGTAATAGAGAGAATAAAGTTTTTTGGACTATTACGTTGCTTGGGAGCATCAAAACTCCAAGTCAAAAAATTTGTTGTTTTAGAAAGTTTAATTCTAAGTGTAAAGGCTATTCCAATAGGATTATTATTAGGAAGTATTGTAACCATTATATCCTCTATATTTCTCAAATATGTGAATACAGAATTATTTGGGTCTATGCCAATTTTAAAGGTTAGCTTTATTGGTATTGTGTTTGGAATAATAGTAGGATTTTTAACAGTAATATTGTCAGCTATTGTTCCAGCAAAAAAAGCTTCTCGAGTATCTCCACTAAGTGCTATACGTGGAAATCTAATGTTTAAAGAAATTTTAACTAATGGAAAAGCAAGTAAAATTGCTAATGCAGGAAATTCTAAAATTGATGCTTCTATGGGAATGAATCATGCCTTTTCAAGAAAAAAATCTTTTATACTTATGACTTCTTCATTTGCTATTAGTATTGTATTGTTTTTAGGTTTTAGTGTATTTATAGACTTTATGTATCAGGCACTTAAACCCATAAAACCAGAAGCTGCTCATATATCTATTGTTGAACCTGATTTTAAGTCTGTTCTTACTAAAGAAGATATTAAGGAAATAAGCAATATCAAAGGAATAAAAAAAGTATATAGCAGAATGATGACGGATGTAGAAGCTACTTATAACGATAAGGAGGCAACATCTCAGCTAATTTCTTATGAAAAAAATCAATTTGACTGGGCCAAAAAGTATCTAGTAAAAGGGGAAATTAATGAATATAAATTAGAGTCAGAAAATATCGGATTAGTAGAAGAAGGGCATGGATTTAATATTGGAGATAAGATATATATTAAAAATGGAAATTCTAAGAAAGAGATAGAGGTAGCAGGCATACTTTCTTCAATTTCATTTGATGTTAAAGATAAATACATTGGAAATATTATAACATCTGAAAATACTTTTACAAATGTAACTGGTATAAAAGACTATATAATAATTGATACTCAAGTTGATGAAGATGCTCCTGAAAATTTAATTCAAAATATAAGAAGTGTTCTAGATGATAACTTAGAGGTTCGAGATAGGCGACAAGGTAACTTAGAGGCTACAAATTCATTTTACACTATGGCAGTTTTTGTATATGGGTTTGTATTTATAATTGCGATTATAAGCATGTTTAATATCATAAACAGTATGAATATAAGCGTTACAAGTAGAATAAATTACTATGGTATTATGCGTGCAATAGGCATGTCCAATAAGCAATTAAGAAAAATGGTAATAGTAGAATCAAGTACATATGCTGTAAGTGGTTGTTTATTGGGGAGTGTACTTGGATTAATATTACATAGGTATATATTTGTATCATTAGTAACATTAAAATTTCATATAGAGTGGCAAATACCTTTTGATTTACTGTTTATCATAGTGGTGACTATGATAATAATAACTTTACTGTCAGTAAGAAAACCAATTAAAAAGATTTGTGAATTAGACATAATAGATGTAGTAAATGCACAATAAATATAGGTAGTAACTTAAATAAAAAATCGAAGTAAATATGAAATAGAAAATATCTTTCATAATTTACTTCGATTTTTATGTTATATAATTTACTTTAGATAAGTTCCATCTTCATCTTGATAAATTAAGTCTTTCTTCATAAGTACTCCAAGAGCACGTTTAAAATTTTTCTTACTTGAATTAAATAAGATAGAAATATCTTTAGGGTCAGATTTATCATTAAATCTCATATATCCATCTGAACCTTCTAAATAGCTTAAAATTTTATTTTCTAATGTATCAAGTTCATCTTTTCTGTTTCCTCTAGGAGAAAGCCCTAATTTACCATCATCATATATTTTTATAACATGTAAATTTTCAAGAACATCTCCAGCTTTTAATTCTGTAAAGTATTCATTATGAAGGATTACACCAGCATATTTATTGTCAACACATATCATAGCAGAGTTGTTGGTTTGGAATCCATACACAACTCCATTTACCACATCTCCTGCATTGTAAGTATGGTCTGTCTCTAAATATGAATCTATATCTGTAGTAGCGGCTATTCTTCCGCTTTTATCCAAATATATATAAAATAAATATTTTTCATCTCTAAACAATGGATAAGTCTTAGATTTAAAAGGAACTAGTATGTCTTTTGTAAGTCCCATATCTATAAAAGTACCAATATCCGTGTTATCGACTACTTTTAGATATGCAACATCTCCAACTTTAGCTAAAGGAGGTATTAAAGTTGCAGCAGTTCTATCCTCAGAATCTTTAAATATAAAAGCATTTACTTCATCGCCTATATTTATTTCATTTTTTCCTATTAATCTATTGTGAAGAAGCACATCGTCCTTTGTGTTATTAGTTTGTCCATCTAGGAAATATCCAAATTCCGTTTTTCTCTTTACTGTAAGCTTATTAAAATCACCTATTTTTATCAAATTAAAATCATCCTCTCATTTTATATTTACAATTTAGTTATATTACTCTTATGTAGTAGTGTTTCACAGTATATGTATTAGTATTAGTGAAATTTATAATAAATAATGTAATTATTCATGTATTTTCAATTATTTAGCTTCTTATATAGTATAAACTCCATTTTCTTTTTTGTCTTTAGATTTCCCTAAAATTTTTACAAAATAAGTTAAAAGTATTGAAATAAATTTTCTTTTAAAGTATAATTGGTATATACCAAAATTGGTATATACCATATTGAAAAGTGGTGATTTTATGAAAATAGTGGATAAATCTAGTAATATACCATTGCATACTCAACTAAGTGCCATAATAAGAGAGATGATAGAAACAGGTGAACTTAAAGAAGGTGATGCAATAATACCAGAAAGAGAACTTTGTAATATACAAAATGTAAGTCGTATGACAGTGAATAAAACAATTGTTGGTTTGGTTACAGAAGGTCTTCTTTATAGGGTACAAGGAAAGGGTACATTCGTTGCAAAGCAAAAAAAGAAGTATCAGTTTTCAAATGTAAAAGGTTTTACTGATGTAATGAAGGAAAAGGGAGTAAACATAAGAACGGATATATTATCCTTTGAGATGGAACTACCAGACGATTTAGTTAAAAGAAAGCTTGGAATAAGTGATAATACAACAAATATATATAAAATTATTAGACTTAGATATACAGATGGAGAGCCATTTGGATTAGAAATAGTGTATCTATCAGAAGAAATGTGTAAAGGTCTTACAAAAGGAATACTAGACAATTCTTCATTATATAGAGTTTTGAATGAAAAATATGGTTATAAGATACAAAAAGCTGAACAAGTAATGGAGCCAATTATACTTTCAGATGAAGAGAGTAAACTCCTTGAAACAGAAGAAGGTTCTTTGGCCCTTAAACTTCATAGGAATTCTTATAATACAGAAGGTAATCCTATAGAGTATACCATATCGATATTTAGAACAGATAAATACCAATATGAAATAGTATTGAGTGAGTAGGTGAATAAAATGAAATGTTTAATTAATGGGAAAATAATATTAAAGAATCAAATTTTAGAAAATAAAGTATTAGTATTTGATGAAAAAATAATTGATATAGCTGATGATATACCAAAAGATTGTGAAGTTATAGATGTTGATGGTAAATATATATCTCCAGGTCTTATTGATATTCATATACATGGAAATATGGGAAAAGACACGATGGATTCAACTGATGAATCTATTGAAACGATTTCAAAATCAATAATGAGACATGGTGTAACATCTTTTCTTCCAACTACAATGACAATGGATAAAGAGCATGTTTATGATGCACTTGAAGTTATTAAAAAAGCTAAAAGTAGAAAGCTTGGAGGAGCTCAAGTATTAGGAGCACATTTAGAAGGACCTTTTATAAATGAAAATTATAAAGGGGCACAAAATGAAAAATTTATAATAAATTCAAAATATGAATTTATCAAGGAGTACAAGGATATTATAAAGGTCATAACTTATGCTCCAGAAAAGGATATAGATTTTGACTTTACCAGAGAAATCAAAAGATGTACAGATATAGTTTTATCTATTGGTCACAGTAATGCAAATTATGAGCAAGCTAAGGAAGCTATAAACTTAGGTGTAACAAATATAACTCATATGTTTAATGCAATGACTGGATTAAACCATAGAGACCCTGGTGTTGTCGGTGCAGCACTTACAACTGATGTATATAGTGAATTAATAGCAGATACAATCCATATAAATAGAGATTTATTTCAATTTATATTGAATAACAAAGGTAGAGAAAGATTGATTTTAATAACAGATTCTATTGAAGCAGGTGGGCTTGAAGATGGAAATTATGCTCTTGGAGGTCAAAAAGTTATAGTTAAAGGAAATGAGGCAAGACTTGAAAATGGTGCATTAGCTGGTAGTGTATTGTCTTTAAATAAAATGGTACTTAATTTTTTAAATAATACAAACCTTAGAGTAAATGAAGCAATTAATTTAGCATCCTTAAATCCAGCAACATCTTTAGGCATAAATGATAAAAAAGGAAGTCTAGATATAGGTAAAGATGCAGATATAGCTGTGTTTGATGACAATTTAGACTGCAAGATGACTTTATGCTTGGGAGAAGTAGTATACAAAAATATGTAGTATGTAAAAAATAAACTTTAAAGAAAATAAAAGCTATATAAAAATAGTAATAAATTAAACTTATATCAGTTAAAGTATTAGCTAAAATTTAGGAGGAACAAAATGAGAGTATTAGTATGTAAAGATTATGATGGAATGAGTAAAAAAGCAGCTGAAATGATAGCAGCTCAAATAGTTTTAAAGCCAAATTCAATATTAGGATTAGCTACAGGAAGTACACCAATAGGTATGTATAGAGATTTAGTTAAGAAATATAATGAAAATATAGTGGATTTTTCAGATGTAATAAGCTTTAATTTAGATGAATACTATAAGTTGCCAATATCTAATGACCAAAGTTATGATTATTTTATGAAAGAAAATCTGTTTAATCATGTAAACATTAAGTCAGAAAATACTCATTTACCAAATGGAATGGCTGATGATATTGAAAAAGAATGTATAAATTACGAAGCTTCTATGGATAGAGCAGGTGGTATAGATGTACAAGTTCTTGGAATAGGTCGTAATGCTCATATAGGTTTTAATGAACCTGATAATAAATTTGCAAAAAGAACTCATGTAGTTGAATTAACAGAATCTACAATAGAAGCTAATGCAAGATTCTTTGAATCAAGAGAAGATGTCCCTAAAAAAGCTGTAAGTATGGGAATTGGCTCAATCTTAAAATCTAAAAAAATATTACTTTTAGCTTCAGGAGAAGAAAAAGCTGATGCAGTATATAAAACTGTTTATGGAGATATAACTCCAGAAGTTCCCGGTTCTATACTTCAACTTCATAAAGATACTATAGTTATAGTAGATGAAGCAGCAGCAAGTAAGTTAAGTCCAGAAGATTACAAACTAGTATAAGAATACGAAAGATAATTTTAAAAGAATAGCTATCTTTGAATAATTTTGATTATTTAAAGATAGCTATTTTTATTTAAACTATTTAATATATTTATTATTTCTTGTAAAAACTTGTTATTAAAAAATATCCAAATAATATATTAAAAATGGTAATGCTTAAGAGTTTGTTATCAGTTATAATAATGCTACCTACAATTGGTAATCTTCCGATTCCAAAATTAAAGATTAATATAGGCATTGCTGATAGTAAAAGAAATGGTAAACAAAGAATAATCAATCTTGGTACGTCAATATTCCAACCGCCACTTTTTCTATATTCATTAAGAAATGATTCAAATCCCAGTAAGAATCCAATAGGACCACATGAAATTAAATTAATAAAGATAAGCCTATTGAAGTTGAGGGCAAAGTCAGTGCGAGTTTGTGAGTAGTGGTAAAAATTTAACTTTACAGCTAAAAGATACAGAATAACTAAAATAATTAAAAATAAAAAATATCTAACTGACTTTTTCATTTTAAATTCCCCCTTAAAAAGAATTTTATCTAGTTTGATTTTGTTATAACTTAAATTTTATTAAATTGATTTAAGAAATATCTAAAATAGTTGAAGTAGTGAGATGAACAGATTTTAATATGAAAAAATTTATTAAAAAAATAATAAATTATAGTATTTAGTATAATTATAATAACAATAGTCGCAATATTCAATAAAAAACATGGAAAATATCATTTTTAACAAAAAACGAATAAATATAGTCAACTATTGAACTATCACTTTATACTATTTCTTATGTATAATTCAACAATATTATCGAAAGCTTATATTTGCCATAAATTTGCCTTAAAATCCAAACAAGTTTGAAACTAATGTGTTACAAAAAACTGATATAATTTAAATATAGGAGAAAAACTGAAATAGAAATCTTATTAGAAATTAGTAGTCAATTAGTATATTAGATTATTTAATCTAAATTAAAAGTAAAGCAAGGAGGAATTTTTTATGCAGAAATTAATTTATATAGCAGATGATGAAGATAATATTAGAAATTTAGTAAAGACGTTTTTAAAAAATGAAGGTCACAATGTTGTAGATTTTAAAACTGGAGATGAACTTTTAGAACAATTTAATAAAAAAGAATGTGATTTAGTAATCCTAGACATAATGATGCCAGGTTCAAGTGGATTTGAAGTATGCACAAAGCTTCGTGAAAAAAGTACAGTACCAATAATAATGCTTACAGCAAGAGATACTGACATAGATTATATCACAGGAATAACTTTGGGAAGTGATGATTATTTTACAAAACCATTCAGCCCCATGTCACTAGTTATGAGAGTAAAGTCTATATTTAGAAGGATAGAATTTGAAAAAAAACAGAATTATGATAAGTGTAATGATTTTTTAGACATGGAATTAAAATTTGGAGATGTAACAATAAATAAAAAAAGTAAGATGGTTACAAGTAAAAATATCAATATAGACCTTACACCAAATGAATATAATTTATTGACATATTTATTTGAAAATGGAGATAGAGCAGTCTCTAGGGATGAATTGTTAAATAAAATATGGGGATATGATATAGAAGTTGAGACAAGAGCTGCAGATGATACAGTGAAGAGGCTTCGCAAAAAAATTTTAGAAACAAATATTTTGATAGAAACTGTCTGGGGATTTGGGTTTAGATTAAAGGAGAAAAATTCAGATGGAAAATGAAAATAATAAAAGTATAAAAAATCAAATTAAATCAGCGTTTAAATTGAAATTTTCAAGGAAAAATATAAGTATAAAAACTAGGATTTTAGTGAGCATATTAGGTTTGATAGTAGTGGTTTTTTTGATAATACTAATATCTTTTAATATATTGGTCAATACATATATAAAAACAACAGCAAATGAAGAACTTACAAAATCTACAGAAATGATAGAACATATGGATAGTAATTTTAAGCCTATTAAACCTCCACAGAATGATGGAAAGTTACCTCCTAAAGAATTATCGAATTTTATTAGAAATGTACAAGATAAAGTTAGAATGGCAGAGATGCAATCAGATGCAGATGCAATGGTAGTTGATTCTAACTATAAACTGATATTTCCAACTAGAGAAGATGATTTTTTAAAAAATATTGATGAAATGGATTTGATTAGAACTTGTATTCAAAATGAAAAATTGGATTTAAATTCAGATAACAATACGCGTATTTCTACTGGAAATAGAGATTACTATATTTCAACTGTAAAAATCACTAGTATAAATGATGAACAAGATAAGTATTTAATACTTTTTATAGACATATCAAAGACTTTAAATTTAGCTCAGAAGATAAATATCGTGTTAATATCTGTAATGTGTTTTGCTGGGATATTATCTATATTTACAGCTGTGATTTTATCTGAAAAAATTGCAAAACCTATAAAAGAGTTATGTGGATTTGCAAAAAAAATAGGTCAAGGAGACTTTAAAAGAAATTACTTTGATTTTTCAGATAAGGAATTAGCAGAGCTTTCAAATGTTATGAATAAGAGTGCTGAATATCTGGATAAGTATGATAATGAACAAAAGATATTTTTCCAAAATGCATCTCATGAACTTAGAACTCCTCTTATGTCTATCAAAGGATATGCAGAAGCTATAAAGTATAATATTATAGATAGTAAACATGCAAGTGATATCATACTTGAGGAAAGTGATAGGTTAAATGATATGGTTGAAGATTTGCTGTATATTTCTAAAATAGATAATATCACCAAAGATTATGAAATGGTAGAATGTGATTTAAGAGAAGTGCTTTCAAACTGTGGCTCTAGGCAAAATGTAAGAGCTATAAATAAAGGAATAAAATTTAATTATGAATTTGAAGAAGACATGGTTCTATTTGAATGTGATGAAAAAAATATATCCAAAGCATTTATGAATCTTATAGAAAATGCTTTAAGATATGCTAAGAGTGAAATTAAAATAATATGTAAGCATAATCAAAAAAATATAGTTGTAATAGTAGAAGATGATGGCATAGGAATTAATAAAGAAGATTTACCTCATGTGTTTGACCGATTTTATAAGGGCGTTGGTGGAAATCATGGAATTGGATTATCAATAGTTAAATCCATTGTAAATAAGCATGGCGGTCGTATATATGTAGAAAATGGTAAAAAAGGAGCTAAATTTACTATAGTGTTTAAGTTATAAAGAGAATATAAAGAGGAATTAAAGAGAGTAGGTCAATATTTGAAGTTGTTTTTTACATATATCTATTGTATACTGTTGAAAAAAGAACAATGTTAAGCTGACATATATTGTAATAGTTGACAATTAAAGTAGATGCTTAAATATATATGCAGAAAGGAAAAGTAAAATCTGAAGTGTATTTAGCTTAAGTAAGCTTCTTATTTTATAAAAAATATGTATGAAAGAACAACTGCTTTTTGACATTACAAATTTAGTAACTGTTGTATTTGAAGCTTTTGTTGTCCATATGTTTTTATCAGATTTCTTAGGTCAGAAAGAAGGATATACAAGAGCTGTAAGATATGCTAGATTGGGTTTTATAATATGTTTAGGAATCAGTAATTTAATAACTTTAAATCCTGCAGTCACAATGCCTTTAGTTTTCATCCTTATTTTTTCGGCGTCATTTTTATATGAAGGAAATATAAAGACACGGTTATTTGCTACTGTTTTATTAAATGTATTCTTTGTATTATCAGAAATTGTGGTTACAAGTGTTTTTGTTTTATTTATAAAAGAAGGCTTTGAAATAATGTTTAAAAGTAATGGGATAAGAGTATTAGCCACAATTTTATCTAAAATCGTTTTTTTATTTATCTGTAAGGTTGTTTGTTTATTTAAAAAAGATGTACATTCAGATATGCCAATAAAGTATTGGATTACTTTACTTGCAATACCTTTATTCAGTTTATTTATGGCTATTTCAATATTTGATATAAATAAATTTTTTAGTCCTGAAAGTTTAAAATTTTTAAACCTAATATCGAGTATTGGCATTTTATATATTAATTTTATCGTATTTTATCTATTTAAATCTATTATAGATAAAACTAAATTATCTATGAAGTATGAAATACTTGAACAAGAAATAACTCATAAGGAAGAATTAAGACTTAGTAATGAACGTTATAAAATTATTGTTGAACAGACTGATTCTGTAGTTTTTGAATGGAATGCTAAAGAGAACAAATCATTTGTTTCTCAAGCTTGGACTGAAAAATTTGGATACAGTAATAAATGTGATAATCTTCTAAAAGAGATTAGAGATAAAGAATTAGTTCATCATGAAGATTATGATGTTTTTGAAGCTTTTCTTGAAAGTATTAAAAAATATAACAAACACAATCAAGTAATATATCGTTTAAAAAAATCTAATGATGAATACATTTGGTGTAGAACATCAGTAACAAATATTTTTAGTGATGAAAATGAACTTTTAAAGGTTGTAGGCGTAATTGTAGATGTAGATAGTGATATAAAGAAATATGAAGAGTTGAAAACCAGAGCAGAAAGTGACTCATTGACCAATATATATAATAAAGGTACATTTGAAAAACTAGTAGAAGAAGTTATCGCTACAAATAAAAGTAATAAAAAAGATGCTCTATTCATTATTGATTTGGATGATTTTAAAGAAATAAATGATAATTTTGGACATCCATTTGGAGATTTTGTGCTAAAAACTTTTGCTGATAAGATAAAAGCTAGTTTTGGTAGTGAAGATTTAGTTGGAAGAATTGGTGGAGATGAGTTTGTAGTATATATGCAAGATTATTACTCAGAAGTAAATTTACATAAAAAAGCCAAAGAATTAAATAGAGTACTTTATGATAATTACAACGATTTAAGTTTCAGTTTTGAAGCTTCTGTTAGTATAGGGATTGCAAGGTATCCTCAAAATGGAACTTCATTTTTAGAATTATTTAAAAATGCAGATAGGGCACTTTATAATGTAAAGTCATCAGGTAAGAATTCATATTGTTTGTTTGAAGAAGATATTTATATACATTAATTTTAATACAATAAAAATTTGATTGATATTTATAGTTATGTAATAGATAATTATATAAATCTTTAGAATATAATTATAACTTGGAACTACAGCTAGTTTTGTGAAAATACAAAACTAGCTGTAGTTATTTTTAATTGTAAACATCACTTAGGTAAGTAGTCTATTTTTTTGTTAATTTCAAGCATCTTTATAGAAATATAAATTTGAAGTATCTCATCAGCATAATCTAGTGTAATACCTGTAATTTCCTTTATCTTATTAATTCTATAAAACAAAGTATTTCTATGAATATTTAAAATCTTAGCTGCCTTACTGGGGGAGTTATTGAAGTATATATATTGTTTTAAAGTTTCTAATAAATTAGAATCATTTTTTTTATCTTCTTCCATTAATTTAGTTACAGCAGGATGATTAAGATCATATAAATCATAATTTGCACTAAGTAGCTCGTAAAGTATATATGGGAGGCTTTTCCCAAATGGAGAGAAATTTATACCATATTTTTGAGCAATTTCACTAGCTCTTTTGGCTTGATTATAATATTTATGGCTATCAGATAACTTTGAGAATCTTGAACTTATGCCAGCATAAAGTGAATTTAGCTTTAAGTAATCAATAAAATCCTTATTTTCACAATCAATTAAATTATGAATTAAGGAATCATTAATAAAGACAACTAAAGCAGATTTATATACTACACAGTTATTAGAAGGTATGAATGCACTTAAAGATTGCATAATAAAAGGTACTTTACTGTCAAAAGAGTGATTATCCTTGTTTACTATTACCATTATATTTAATGAATTTGATTTAGTCCAATTTAAATAGTGAAATCTTTTGTTTATAGTATCATCATCTATATACTTTTTTTCCAATAAATCAGAAAGTATATAATTAGGAATAAGTTTTTTATCTATATTAAATAAATTATTTTTTTGTAGTTCAAGAGATATGGCTTTATTAAGTGATTCTAATAGTTTAAAGTGAAAATTCTTAAAGGGTATCTTCCATTCACAGATGGCTATATGAGCTACCTCGATTTCTTCTACACATACTGATGAAATTAGTGTGCCAAGCCAGTTGATTGGTTTATTTTCATCTTTAGCAGATTTGTTATAATATATTTTTTTATGTATATTTTGATATTTTATGTAACTTATAGTTTCTTCATTTAAATATGTGTCACCATTAGAATCTTCATTAAGTTGCAATATATCCTTAACATTACAAGAATAAGCTAAAACTTTGAAGCTAGAATCTCGAACTATTATAGGGTAGCCAAATTCCTCATATGCTATGTCAATTAAATATTGTATACCTTTATTTTCAAAGACTACATTAAAAAATTTTTGAGAAGATAAACTAATATGTACTTCTTGATTGATGATATTTAATAGTTTGCTAAAAAGGTCATATTTTTCTTTTTTAGACTTTATGATACAAATATTTAAATTTAAATTATATATTTCCAAATCACTGTTATTTTCATTCTGTATAAATATACCTAAAAAATTTATATTGGTCAAATTCACAGGAATATCTGACATATCTCCTAAATACAAACATCCTGAAATAAATTCAGTCTGGTCATTCTTATAAATATTTAAGCTGGTTATATCTATATCTTCGTCTGAAAATGGCTTTAAGACTGATATATATTGAGATATTTCTCTCATTAAATCTATTAGTTTCATGATAAAACTCCTATAATCATATTTGATTGTGCTATAGCACAATCACTATAATCTATTTTACAACAAAGTTTAAATTGTAATACATAGTTTAGATAAATTTATTTATATATAATTAGTTATATAAATTAAGAAAGATTCAAAGTAATAAAAATTATAACTTAATAAAAGGTAAATATCTTAATAAATTTAAAAATAAAAAGGAGTGTAATACTATGGCAACAACTGAAATTGCAAATGTTAGAATATTTGATGGAGAAAAGCTCTCAGAAGTAAAAAGCATTGTTATAGAAGATGGATTAATATCATCAAAAACAACTGGTGACATTATTATAGATGGAGAAGGATGTACTTTACTTCCAGGGTTTATTGATTCTCATATACATTTAGATAGCGTAAAAAACTTGGAGGATGCAACTAACTGGGGTATAACTACTATGCTTGATATGGCAACTGATAGTAAAGAGCTTGTAGACTCTTTGAGAAATAGAGAGGAATTAACAGATATTCGTAGTGTATATGAACCTGTAGCACCAGCAGCACATCCTCACCTTATGGGGATGGGATTTAAAGACAGCAAAATATACACTATTGAAGATGCTGAAAATTTTGCTAAGAAACAAATTAAACAAGGAGCAGATTTTGTAAAGCTTATAATAGAAGACCCAAAAACATCAAATACAGCTTTTGATTTTGAAACTATAAAAAGAGTAGTCGAAGTATCTCATGAAAATGGTAAAAAAGTATTTGCTCATGCACCTACAACTATAGCTTATGAATATGCAGAAAAAGCTGGTGTTGATGTAATAAATCATATTCCATTTATAGGTAAATTATCTGATGAGGTAATTAAAAACATAAAAGATAAAAATCTTATTTCAGTTCCAACTATAGTTATGATGGAAGAAATAGCATCAAATATAAACAAAGTAACAGGACGAGAGGATGTTAGATTAGAAACAGCAATAGAAAATACAGCTGCACTGAAAAAAGCTGGAGTAGCTATATTAGCTGGTACTGATTCAAATAATGATGAAAACTCTGTCAGCATAGTAAAGCATGGAGAATCTCTTCATCGTGAATTTGAATTATTAGTTAGAGCAGGCCTTACTACAACTGAAGTACTTAAGAGTACAACAAGCTTACCAGCAAAATTATTAGAACTTGATGACCGTGGAGTAATAAAAGAGGGAAAAAGAGCCGATTTAGTAATGGTTGAAGGAGACCCAATTAAAGATATAACATCAACTAGAAATATAAAAGGTGTATGGATAAAAGGCAATAGAGTAAGATAGTAAATTGAGCATTACTAAATATAATCCTAGAAAATCAAAGATAATAAATATGGGTAAAAAAATAAAAGAGATATATGTTAAAGGAGATTGAAAATATGTTATTAAAAAGACCAGGAAAGAATTCTATGCAAGATATAGTGGATAAAAATAGTGTAAAAGAACTTATAGAATTTGAGAGGTTTTGTAGAGATAATGCGTTATGGGATGAAATGAAAAAATGTTTTGCACAGGAATCCACAGTTTCAATATCTTGGTATCAAGGCAGTGGAGAAGGTTTTGTAGAAGAGTCAAGTAAGATGAAATCGTATGCGCCACATAAAATTTGTGATACATTAGTTTGGATAAATAATAATAAAGCAGTATCAATTACAATGGGAGCTATTCATATTAGAAATGAAATCGATGGAAATTTAGTTGAACTTCAGTCAGATGTCAAGTTTCTGTATAAAACTCAAAAGATAGATGATATGTGGTATATAGTATCTATGGATGCAATATATGAAAAAGATATAATTTTACCAGTTTATCAAGGCGGTGATGTCAAAGTTTCTAAGAATGAAATAAAAAATTATAGACCAACATATGCAAATCTTTCTTATATGCTGAGTAAAGATGGATATAAAATAAATCAAGAACTTCCTGGAATAGATAGAAAAGAAATGGTTGATAAGCTTTATGAAGATGCAGAAAGATGGCTAACATTACAAAATTGTAAGTAGAGATTCATGTGAGAGTAATGTTTACATGGTATCATACCTACCAAGAGAGGTGGGATTAATTATGAATTTATTACTCTATAAACGGTTTACAAAGCATGCAATACTGCGAGCAGTTTTTCTTGGAGGCATGGGAATTGCACTTTTAATATTCCCTGAATTTCTTCTTGGAGGTATGTTTTATGTTATTGTTGGATATATGATTTTATATGGTGTTTTGCGGATTATGGATTTTATCCTGGAAAATGGTGCAAAACACCTTTTTAACTATGGAAGTCTTATTATAGCAATTTTACTTATTGTGTTTGGACTTCACTCAATAGCTTTTTCACGTTACCTAATCCACATATCACCTGTTTATCTTGGTTCATTGTTGTTGATTGAAGCAGTAGTATATTTTGTTATTACTTTGTGTGTGACTATATTTTGGCAGAAAATTATTTTGATTATTCTTGCAAGCATTGCTTTTTTAGGTGGAATTGCTGTTATAATTTTTACATTTGGATTTGGAATTGGAGGTATTTTAGGTCTTACACGAGTTTCTGGATTTGCTTCTTTGTTTTCATGTTTATACACAATTACTGCTTATTTAATTTATCAAAAATCAAAAAACGATTGGAAAAGAAGAAAATAAAATGAATCTAATAGGATAGAAAGAAATATCTTTACATATATAAATTGGTTAAAGTTTAGAATAAATAACTTTAACCAATTTATATCCTCATAATTAATGCATGAAAAAGTGATAGATTATTTAACTATCATTTTTTTATTTGTTTATATAGTTAATTATAT
>NZ_JAGWCS010000044.1:0-29746 GCF_020657705.1 Clostridioides sp. ZZV15-6598
CTGTGCTTGCATGAAAGTGTAAGAAGTTCATAAGAGAACTGCATAGGTAGTAGCGAACTTATGTGAACGACAACCTCAAAAATGATAAAAGTTAAGGGCTTACGGTTCTTATATATGTTATTTAAAAATAAATATAAAAACCTTCAAAATACTTGTTTTAAATAATTACATACGTTAATATCATGATGAGTGATGAAAAATGTAAGTAACTAATGATAGAGGATATGTCAATAATCATAAAAAACAAGTAAAGTGAGGTGATAGTATTGGAAAAAGCTTATAAGTTTAGAATGTATCCAAATAAAAAACAGCAAGAGTTAATTAGTAAAACTTTTGGATGTTGTAGATTTGTATATAATAAATATCTTTCTAAAAAAATAGAAGTTTATGAAAACGACAAAGAAACTTTTACTTATAAACAGTGCAGTTCTGATTTGACCAATTTAAAAAAAGAATTAGAGTGGCTTAAAGAACCTGACAAATTTTCACTACAAAACACCTTAAAAGATTTAGAAAACGCATATAAAAAATTCTTTAAAGAAAATACAGGATTTCCTAAATTTAAATCAAAGAAAACTAATAGATTTTCATATAGAACGAACTTTACAAATGGAAATATTATGTACTTTAGTCAATATATAAAATTACCTAAACTTGGTATGGTTAAAGTAAGGGATAAACAAGTACCTCAAGGTAGAATACTTAATGCTACTGTATCCAAAGAACCAAGTGGTAAATATTATGTATCATTATGTTGTACTGATATAGATATTGAAGCATTTGAAAATACTAATAATCAGATAGGTTTAGATTTAGGAGTTAAAGAATTTTGTATCTCAAGTTGTGGACAATTTATAGAAAATCCTAAGTATCTTAAGAAGTCATTAAGCAAGCTTGCTAAATTACAAAGAGAATTATCAAGAAAAACAATTGGTAGTTTAAATAGAAATAAAGCAAGATTAAAAGTGGCAAGACTTCAAGAACATATAGCTAATCAAAGAAAAGATTTTCTACAAAAACTATCTACTAAATTAATACAAGAAAATGATATTATTTGCATAGAAGATTTACAAGTAAAGAATATGATTAGAAATCATAAACTATCTCGCTTAATTTCTGATGTATCATGGTCAGAATTTGTTCATCAATTAGAATACAAGGCTAATTGGTATGGTAGACAAATTGTAAAGGTAGGTAAATTCTTTGCAAGTTCACAAATATGTAATAAATGTGGGCATAAAAACGAGGAAATAAAGAATTTAAATATAAGAGAATGGATTTGTCCTTGTTGTAATGCAACTCACAATAGAGATATAAATGCAAGTATAAATATACTAAAAGAAGGATTAAGACTAATAATGGTTTAAAATAGATAACGTATGTAAGAACCGTAGGAACTACGGGGATAGCCTGTGGAGAATTAGTAAGACATATTTTAGTATGCAAAATTCTATGAAGCAGGAACCCTGTGACTTTAGTCATGGGAGGTTCAGTGGAACGATAAAGATGTAAGTTATTATAAAGTATTTCAAAAGAAAAATGACATAGGAGATTTTAAAGTAATTTCATCAGACAAAAATGAAAGTTATTTTGAGGATATTGAAGGAAAAGATGTAAATGAACCAACAGCTCCAACACATAAATTATATGATACAGGAATAAAACAAGGAATAAAATTTGATTCAGAAGATATTGGTTCAAAATTTGAATATTATGTAGAAGGTATTTCTAAATATGGTGATGTAACACATACTTCAAACAAAAAAATGGTTGAAATAAAGTCTGGTCTTGAAGGGTTTAGCTATGAAGTGAGTAATAACCCTATTCCATCATCAACTTTAGGAGATACCACAAATAGTATAGATGGATTTATTCCTGCAAAAGAACTAGCAAGTAAAAGTTATGTTCATATAGTTGCTATAGATAAAGTTGGGAATAAAAGTAAAACTGTAACATTACCAGTTCTAGGAATTTTTACAGATTATGCTCCTGTTCTAAATATAGGTGGAAATACATCAGTATCAAAAGGAAGCCAATTTGATGTAATGGGAAATGTTAATGCAGTTGATGATTATGATGGTGATTTAACTAAAGATATTAAGATAATAATAAAAAATCCTAATGGAACTATAGTAGACAATATTGATACAAATATTTTGGGCAAATGGACTTTAGAATACTTTGTAGCAGATACTAAAGGTCAAGAAAGCAGAGCTACAAAATATATAACTATAAAAGAAAATTTTGATTATCTAAGTGTTAATTTGGGAGAACCAATTATAAAAAGGTTTTTAACTACTTTTCCAAGAGCAAGAGTTACTAATAATAGCAATGAGCTTATAAATGGAATTAAACTGTATATAAGTGAAGGATTTAATGATAGTATCGTTATTAAATACAATGATAAAGGTATAGAGAAGTCTGTAAAAGGACAACAAGTAATATTAACAGATAAATACACTACTAAAGAAGTAGAAAATTTAATTAAGTCTGTAAAAATTGAACATGATAATAGCACAAGCTTTAAATTTAATGTAAGACTACAAAATAATAATGTTGATGATATAGTATATAATCCAGAAAATGGGAGCTATTATCAATTTGTAGAAGCGAAAAGAATTACATGGAAAAATGCAAAAAAAGAAGCAGAAAATATGGAGTATAAAGGTTTGAAAGGACATTTAGCTACTATTTCGTCACAAAATGATTTGGATATATTTAATAGTTTAACTTCAAAAACGGTTTGGTTAGATGGTACAGATGAGGTAGTAGAAGGAGAATGGAGGAATGTAAAAGGAGAGATATTTAAGTGGACAAACTGGGCTCCAGGTGAACCAAATAATTTTGATGTAGATGGTGAAGATTATTTAGTATCAATTAAAAATAGTAATGGTTTGTGGAATGATGCAAGTAATTCACCTAATCCTATTTGGACTGACATTGAAGGTTTTGTCGTTGAATTTGAAAATGAAAAAAGTGAAAATGTTGGTGGTTCATATAAATATGAAGATAGTGTTTATGTAGAAAATATAGTTTCTAATAAAGACATTGTAATAAGTGCAAATGCTAATAATAAAGAAAATTATATTGATTTATCTTGGAATAAATATAATGAAGCTTCTTATTATGTAATAGAAAGAAAAAAAATAGGTGATAGTAAATCTAAATATATAAGAGTTTCAGGTAACAAGTTAAAAGATTTAAGTGGACAAGATTTAGATGCACCAAATATGTTTTTCTCTTTTTTATTAAATAAAGAGATGTCTGCTAAACTGCAATTTGATTGTGATGACTTAGAAAGCGAATATGAATACTCTGTTAAAGCATATGACTCAGATGACTATGAAATAGCTTATTCTAATACAATAAAAACTTCAATAAAAACAGGTTTAAAAGGTTACAGTTACATTCTTAATAAAAATCCAAACACAGAAGTTTCAGGTGATGTAAATAATACTGATGGTAAATTTGAGTTTAAAGGTGTAAGTGAAGATGATTATCTACATATAGTAGCTATTGATAAGGCAGGTAATCGCACAAAAACACAACATATAAAGCTTTCAGATGATTCTCATAATAATGCACCTATTTTAACTGTGCCTGGTTTAAATCAAGTCATAGAAATAGGTGAAACATTTGATAAATTAAAAAATGTGTCAGCGTATGACATGGAGGATGGAGATATAACATCAAAGGTAACTGTAGAAGGAGATGTAAACACTCAAATACAAGGAGTTTATGAGTTAAAGTATAGTGTACAAGATTCAAAAGGACTGAAAACAGAGGAAATAGTAAAAATACATGTTCCAGGTAACATAAAACTTGACATAGAAGAATATCAAGATAAATTGTCTATATCTTGGGATGAAGTAAAAGATGCTGATAAATATATAGTATATAGAACAGATGTGAATGGTTTTGATTTTAAAGAAAAAGGTATTTTTAGCACTACAGAATTTACAGATACTGAAGCAAAAGATGTTAGTTCTCCAGTTGTAACATATCTAAACGAAGTCTCTGAAACTGAAGAAGCTAAAAACTCTAGACTTGCTTCTATTCCTGAAAAAACAACTAATGCTGGCACAAAGTTAAAATTAGTTGCAAGAGATTTATCTTCTACTTATAGATATTTTATAGAAGCTATTGACAAAAATGGAAATGTTATTAACTCATCTAAAGTTAGAAATGGCTCTGTGGAATCTGGATTAGCTGGATTTAATTATGTTATTAACAGTAAAGAAGATACTGAAGCAGCTAACTTTGTAAATGCTAAAAAAGTAGAAGATATAGATATTTCTAATAGTAAATTTAAGTTCTTACATGTTAAAGCTATTGATAAAAATGGAAATGTTAGTAAAACCTACCATCACCTAATTGGTGATAAATATGATACTAACCACATACCTGTTATACGAAATGTTTATACAGCAAGGGTAAAAGAAGGAAGTAACTTTGATGAAATGCAAGGTATTTCAGCTTATGATACTGAAGATGGTGATTTGACAAGTAAAGTTGTGGTTCAAGGTAGTGTAGATACAAATATAAATGGAGAATATGAGCTAAGTTATCATGTAGAAGATTCGCAAGGCAATGTAAGAGATGTAAAGAGAAAAGTGATTGTGTATGGAGACATGGAAATAAAAGTAGAACCAAATTTAGATGAAAATAACTTAGTTATAAGTTGGGATGAAAATAAGCTTGGAGATAAAGTATTTTATGAAATAAGAAAACTTGATAAAAAATTAAATGTTTATAAAACAATTGGTTACACTGAAGATTTAAGCTTCACTGATGAAAATGCAAAAGATGTACATGGTCCAGAAGTACTAAATGTTCATGGAAGTGATATGAATACAGAAGAGCTTGAAGACGAAATAACATTAGATATTAATCCAGCAGAAATAGGTGACTCTGAAAAATACCAAGTCAGAACTAGACTTAAGAATAACAATTTAATAATAAGAGATATGACAACAGAAGAAGGTCATGAGTGGGGTACTGAAGGACATATAGTTGGCGATGTGAAAGCATATAAGTATAAGCTAAGTAATAAAAGAGAAGATACCTTAAAAACAGGTATGTTAACTACATCATTATCTCCTAATCAAATTATTTTTGAACACAAAGGAAATAAATATATACATTTTATGCCAATAGATTCATTTGGAAATGAGGGAGATGTAATTCACTATCAAATAGGTAAAGTAGATTCTGAAGAAGAAATCTTGACCCCTCCTGTTATAAGTGCATATGGTGTACCTGTTCTAGATGAGATTGGCACAAGAATAATAAATGTTGGAGATAATTTTAACGTTTTAGATGGTATTACAGCAAAAGATTTTAGAGGAGAAGATTTAACAGAATATATAAAAGTTGAAGGATATGTTAACAGATTTGAAACAGGAGAATACGATTTAAAATATAGTGTTACAGACTTTAAAGGACAATCATCCTCAAAGAATTGTAAGGTTATAGTTCAGGATTACAAGAGCTCACTTCCTAATAAACCAGATAAAATTTCTGGAAAACCAGAAGCCACACTTTGGGATGAAGAATATATAACAGTTGGCGATGATTATGACGAAGATAGAATAAGAAGAGGTGTGAAAGTAATAGACCCTGAAGATGGTGATTTAACAGATAAAATAACTTATGAAACAGATTTGGATAACAATGTAGTAGGTTCTTATTTAATAACATACTCAGTAAGCGACAGCGATGATAATAGAGTTAGATTCTCTAGAATTGTACATGTTTTAGAAAAAGGAGAAGATATACCTGATGATAATGGAGATATTGGAGATTGGGAAAATGCTCGTTGGCCACAGTTAGAAGTAAGAGATGTATATCTTGCAGTTGGAGATGATTTTAACATAAAAAGTGGATTATTATATGCATATGATGAAGTAGATGGTTATTTAACCAATAAAGTAAAATCGAGTGGAACAGTAAACACAATAAAAGAAGGTGTTTACTCTGTAAGCTATAAGGTTACTAACAGCGATAATCGCACATCAATACGCTCTACTGCTGTTCTTGTTAGGGAAGGTGGGTGGAATAATGGAGAAGGGCAATTGCCTGACCCTGGTCCTGATTGGGGTGAAAATGATGGTGATGATGAACATAATAATCATATCCCTAATAAACCTGAGCAGCCTGAGCAACCTGATGATAATAACGATGATGATAAACTTCCAGGTATTGATGATGATGCAAATCAAGGTGGACAAGATGACTATTATATAGATAAAGATGGAAATAAGGTCTTTCCTGATGGTTCAATAGTAACACCAGGTGATGTAGAAATTAAGCCAAATCCTGATGGTGAAAATCCAAAAGTGGATGAAGAAGGAAATATAATTGTACCACCAGGAGGAATAATTATATTCCCAGATGGTACAATTCAAATACCAGAAGATGGAGCAATACTTAAACCAGATGGAGCAATAATATATCCTAAAGAAAATGAAAAAACAAAAGATGAAGAAATAAAAAACAAGGAGAATAATTCTAAAGAAGAATCCTCAAATAGTATAAGTTCTCTTATAAATAATGAAAAGATAGAAAAGGAAACTTCTAATAACAATATAGATAAAATTAACCCTCCTACAGGTGATAGGGGTGTAGGTA
This sequence comes from Clostridioides sp. ZZV15-6598, assembly GCF_020657705.1. NCBI lineage: Bacteria > Bacillati > Bacillota > Clostridia > Peptostreptococcales > Peptostreptococcaceae > Clostridioides > Clostridioides sp. ZZV15-6598. The sequence continues at coordinate 6,631 of NZ_JAGWCS010000044.1, forward strand.
TATTTTGTGGGCTAGGAATATTATCTACAATATGTTTAATTTTTAATAGAAGAAAAAATAAGTAAACTTTTTTTAGTCTAATATTATTTGGAAGAGCTATTTATTCAAGTGATTAATTATTTTAATCTATAAGATAGTTGTGAAGCTATAGTGTTTATTCTGTATCAAGCATAATTTTTAGAAAAAAGTATAAGATATTTAATAACAATTAACCCTAAAAGAACGTGTTGCGTTCTTCTAGGGTGTTACAAAATGAAATTCAAAAATATATACTATGAATAAAATTATGTAAAAAGAGAGAGATTATCATGGAATTTTTAGGTACTAGAATAAGAGAACGAAGAAAAGAGTTAGGACTTACAATAGAACAACTATCTGAAAAAATTGATATAGGATATAATCACCTTAGTAATATTGAAAGAGGTAAAAAAGTACCAAGTTTAAATACATTTTTAGAACTTATAAATGCTTTAGACATATCAGCAGATATAATTCTTAGAGATTCAGTTGAACATGTTAAACCACATGTTTTAAATAAAATAACAAATGAATTGGAAAATTTAAATCCTGATCAATTGAGAACAGTAGAGGAAGTTTTAACTGTATTAATCAAAAACCTAAAGTATTTAGAAAATAAGGATTAAAAAAGAGTTATTTTAATAAGATAGCTCTTTTTTTATGCTCATTAGTTATATTGTAGTTACTTTATAGTACCTATAATATAACTTTTTTTATGACTATTTTTAAGAGGTGATAGAAATGTTTTTTGATAAAAATGAAAGAAAAAGCTTTAAAAAACAATTAGAAAACCAACTAAATTATGATGTGATTTTAGCTAATTGTAGAATAGAAGGTATGGAGTATCCTTCTATTCTATTTAAGTGCAATAAACAAACAAACTGGGGTGTTGTATATGTTGATGAAAAATCAAATGAATATTTAAATAAAAAATTATATTACTGGGGAAGGTTGTGTAAATATGAAGAAGAATCAAAAGAACTATTAATTGATACTGTTATAATAAGCGAATTTCTATCTATAGAAAAGGCAAAAGAGATATTAACTAATGATGAGCTTTATCCTAAAGAATATAGAAATGATATAGATAATGAATTATCTATATTAACAACATCAAATAATGAATAATATTATGGAGGGAATATGTTAAATAAATTTAGGAAATACAAAATAGAATTTGTAGCTAATATCGAAGATGTATTTATTCATATAACAATTTATAAAAAACTTATGCTAGAAGAAGTATCAGAAATATCATTTTTTCAGTTAGGAAATTATAGTGAAATAAAACTTTTGTCAGATTGTATTTATATAAATAGTAATCTGCTAGGAACTACAGTTATACAGAATAATTTTAGACATAAGTATAAGATTAGGAGATTAATAAAAGAAAATATAATAGCTGAAGATTATATAACAAGTCTAAATGAAAGAGAGTTATATAAATCAATTATGGAAAATGAAGAATTTGAAATTGTAAATGGGGATATAAGTTTTGTTTTTAATACTCTTAAGAAAAAATATAGTGATTCAGATTGCTTTGAATTAAGCAATATTACTTATAAAATTACAGAACTTTAAAGGTGATCAAATGAAAATAAAAATATTTAGAGGAAAATCTATTAAAAAAAATAGTTGGATATATGGACATTACTATTCAACAGGAGTTAATGATGCTAAGGTACATAAGATAGTATATAACACAGGAAAACCAGAATTAATTGATCATCATGTGCCAATACAAAGAAATACATTAGGAGAAGCTAGTTTAAAAAAAGATATTAAGGGATCTGTTATATATTCTGATGATATAGTTAAAGCAATAGTATATGTTGCTAAAGATGATGAAAAAGATTTGTATTTTGATAAAAAATCAATTATAGGGATAGTAAAAGTTCATGATGGAAGTTGGAAAATTTATGATGGTGATAGTTACTATTTACTATTTGATGAGTCAACCGAGATAATAATTATAGGAAATAAACATGATAATCAAGACTTAGTAGATAAATATAATTTATTGAAGAGGTGATATATTTGAGTGATAAAAATTACATTATAGAGTATTCATTAAGAGATATAAGAGAAAAAATGAAGCTTAATAATAGAAATATATTTAAGGCTTTAGAGCTATTAGAATATACTCAATATCATCTTATACAGCAAATTATGAAAAATGAACAGATAGTAGATAGAATGAACTTAGAGAATATAAAAAATTATTCAGAGAAACTAATTGAAGTAAAAGAGCATGTTAAAAATAAAAAAATAAAATTTTGGACAAGTATGTTGCCACCAAACTTATTTTCAATTGAATCATCAAGATATTATGCTGATTATAAAGAGCTAACTCAACAATTAATAATTTATAAACTTAGTGACATTGATGAACATTTTGATAAGGTTATTATAAAGTATAGATTATATCTAGATTACTTAAGATATGATGTTGATAATTACTTTTTTAAGAATTATACTGATGCAATTAGGAAGTCAAATTTAATTAAGGATGATGATTATTCTAAAGTAAAGATATTAATTGAAGGGGTAGATGATGAAAGATTAGGCTTAGAAATAAGTATTTACAATCAAAATTTCTATGAGGAATATGTAAATGAAATTTTAGCTCTGTAATATAAAATTCAATATTGAAAAAAAAAAAAATTCAATATTGAATTTTATACGTTTTTCAATATTGAAAAATCAAAAATAGAGAGTATTGAATTTCAATATTGAAAAAAAAGAAAGAATCTAGCATTTTCAAGGGATACAAAGTGCGATGCCATTATACAAAAAACACAGGTTTATGTTAGCTGTCTAAAATAGCTTAAATTAGTGTACTGAGAAGAGGCTATTTGAATTTAAAAAATTTTGCAATGTAACTCTACTAAAAAAAGCTCTATTTACAATAAAAACAATAATAAAAAGAAGGGAGTTTTTAAAAGAGTGAGTAATTTAATGATTAAAGAACGAGATTTGAAATGTTTCAGATTATTAAATGAATATGGTGCTGTGAAAAGAAAATATTTACATATGATTTATCAATTAGATGATGCAAATTCAAAGTGGTGTAATCAATATAAATATGCAAGAATAAATAAATTAAAACAAGAACAATACATAGAAGAAACTGACAAAATATTCATATTAGGAACAGAAGGTAAAAATTATCTAAATCTAATTGGAGATGAATTGCATTACAGAAATCACCTTAAAATGAGTAAGAGAAAATTTTTATCAGAAGTACATGAGTTGTTATGTAAGTTTAATAATTTCAAAGTTACATTAGGTAGAACCAAAATACAATCAACTCAGGATGGAATAGAATTCATAAAGCTTTTTTATGGTAAAGTTATTTCAAATGATGATAAAGAATACCTCGTATATAAGATAAAAAAAGAATCTAGTAATGCTTATATAAAAAGAGTAATTAATGAATTTAATGATTTTATGGCAACAAATATTATTATAATATTTGAGTCAGAAAAGCATTTAAGTTATTATAAAGAAATTGATGTACATAAGAGAACAATAAAAAAAGAAATATTAGTTATGTATGAAGAAGAATCATTTAAGGTCTTAAATTTAATTTCTGAGGACAGACTTAACAATGAAAATGTATATAGACAATTAAAAAATAATATTGATATTAAACATTTAAATAATTATTTATATATAAATAACATAATAACATTTAATTTTCTTGAAGATAATTTTGTAAATGAAGAATTGACTGATTATTTTATAAAAGAAAAAGGGATTGAAAATTATTATATATTATGTTTTGAACATCAAAAAGATAAAATTAGAAATAAATTTAAGAATGCAAAGATAGTTAGTCTAAGTGTCAATTCTATGTGTAAATAACATGAAATGCGACTATGTAGAGCTGTTTTGTAGTTGTCTATGATATTTTATATGATAATCAGCTAAAAAATTAAATATAACCTAATATAATGCAATATTCAGCTTCTATAACTGAATATTGTATTTTTTTTAGGGAGGTGATTAAATTATCAAAGATTTATCTAGTTTTAAGTAATATATTGAAAGACATACCAAGAAGTAGTAAGAAAAAGTATTTAGCGATTATAGCCACAATAATATACATGGAAGCTCCTATTGCAATTATGATTAGAGAAGGATTTTTTAATGTAAATTTATTAGAGCTATATTTTTCTCCTATTAAAGTTTTATTTAAGTTATTTAATTTTCAAATAATATTTACACTTATAAATGTTAATATAACTTTCATAATATTTGGATTCATAATAAGAGTTGTATTCATTGTAAATAAATCAGGTTCTTTTAATTTTGGAGAGAAAGAGAAAAAAATAGATTGTGCAAAAGATGTAGGGACATATGGAACAGCTGAATGGATGGGAAGAAGTGAGATTATGAAATTACAAGATTATATTTCAATTAATACAAATGAAGGCATAATCTTTGGATACCTTAGAGGTACAAATAATATAATTACATTGCCCAAAAACACATTCAATAATCGAAATGTAGCTGTGTTTGGAAGTTCAGGATCAATGAAGTCTCGTAGCTTTGTTATTCCTAATATTTTAAACCTTATTCATTCAGAAGAAAGCATGTTTATAACTGACCCAAAAGGAGAGCTTCTTAGAAAATGTTCTAGTATATTAAAAAAGTATGGTTACATAGTGAAATCATTAAACTTAAATAATATTGAATGTTCAGACCAGTGGGACATATTATCACCAGTAGAAGATGATATGAGTGCTATAACTTTTGCTCAATCAATTATGCTCAATACAAAAGAAAATAAAAAAGCTGGAGGTGATTTTTGGGAGAAAGGTCAAGAAAATTTATTAAAGGCATTAGTTTTATATATTGTGAATGAAATGCCAGAACATGAAAAAAATATGACTTCTCTATATAGTTTTTTAACAGCTAAAGATGCAGCCAAAAAACTTGAAATGAGATTTAAAATGTTAAAAGAGAATCATGTTGCGGTTCAACCATATAATATTTTTTTAGAGAGTTCTGAAAATACAAAAATTCGTTCTGGAATGATTTCTGGTTTAGCAACTAGGTTACAATTATTTCAGTCTGAAAAATTTAAAAAACTTACATCAGAAAACGAAATAGACCTAGGGCTTCCAGGAAGAAAAAAATGTGCTTATTTTGCTGTTTTACCAGACTCACATGCTTCATTCGATTTTATTGCATGTTTATTTTTTTCAATGGCTTTTATAAAATTGATATCTATAGCAGATAGAAAGCCAACAGGAAAATTAGATAAACAAGTAAATTTCATATTAGATGAGTTTCCAAATATAGCTCAAATTCCTGATTTCGAGAAAAAAATGGCTACAATACGTTCAAGAGGTATAAATGCATTTATAATATTTCAGAATATAACACAGCTTCAGAATAGATATCCAGAAGGAAAGTGGGAAGATATCCTAGGAAACTGTGATAACCATGTATTTTTGGGATGTAATGAAAATACAACTGCTAAGTTTATATCAGATACTCTAGGTTCTATGACTATTAAAGATTTTTCAGAAAGTAAAGATAAATATAGCTTTAACCCATTAGAAAAGAAAATATCTGAAAGATATGTAAAAAGGAATATTTTAAATATGGATGAAGTTAGAAGGCTAAATCCATTTCATTCTATATTAATGCTAAAGGGACAAAATCCTATAAAAATGAGTAAAATGGATTACACAAAACATGAACTTAGTAATGAAATGGAAGAAGTACCAATATATTATATGCTTAAAGATTGGTCCAAAGAATTTCATAAAGATTGGTTATATTCCTTTAGAGATGAAATAACTATTGATGAGGATATGGAAGAAGATGTGAAGAAAAGAAATATAAAAGCTCTTCAAGATTTAGATGTGTTGATAGCAGAATGTGAAAATAAATCATTTGAGAATAGTAGTTTGGCCACTAATAAATCAAGTGAGTATATATCTAATTTAGAATTCATTAGTGATAAAAATACATCAGAAAAAGATATAAAAATAAACTTAGAAAAGAAAGATATTATACAAGATGAATATAACCTAGAATTTTATGAATATGAAGCACAACAAATAGAATTAGAAGAAGAATATTATAATGAATTAGAAATATATGAAAATAAAGAAGAAATTGACTATGAGAAAGAAGAAAGTATTTCTAATGAAAGAGATTTAGTTATAGAAGATGTTGAAGGAGATATACATATAAATATAGCTTTAGACAATAAAGAAAATGAGAATGAAATAGATATAGAAAATAAAAAAGAATTTATGTCTTTATCTATGTTCAATAAATAAAAAAACTTGGAGGATAAAAAAATGGAAGAAATAAGAGTAAATGAGGAATCAATAAAAATAGATGAAACTAATGAGGCTGGGGAGATTGGGCTTCCAGACCCAAAACTAATACAGTTTATAGAGAATGAAGGAATAAATGAAATTGAAGAAGAAAGTGTTGATAGTACAAATGTATCTACTAATGAAGAACAACCTAAAAGAAGAAATAATTATAGTGGAGAAAGACAAAAAATATCTGAATATAGAGATTTAATGTATCAAAGATACATTGATACTTGTGTAATACAATCTGTAGAAAGAGAAAATAAAGATGGTGATATATATGCTTGTGCTTATAAAGATGGATTAAAGATAAAAATACATGTAAAAGAGATGGATTTATATTTGCCTTTGTCAGTTAGAAAATTAGAAGGAAGTCAATTTATAGCTGCTAAAGTAAGAGGATTAAGAAGAATGGTAGGTGCCACTATATCATATTTAGTAACATCTATTGATGATGAAAATGAAGTTGTTTATGCTTCTAGAAGAAGGGCATTAGAAATATTAAGAAAAGCTAGACCTCATAATATAAATGATATTGTAGTAGCTAAAGTTATTGATGTAAATGATTATTATGCTGTAGTAGAATTTGATGGTCAAATAGGAACAATTGGTAAAAGAGATATATCTAATTCTAGAGTTTATAGAATACAAGATTACTTTGAAATAGGTGATGAATTAAATTTAAAAATACTAAAATTAGATGAAGAAGGGTGCTTTTTAAGTAGAAAAGAACTTGAAGAAGATATATTTGATAAATATATTATTGATAAAAAATACTATTCAGAACGAGGTGTATATATCGCAAATGTAAAAGAGCTTTCAGAAAAATTAATATATCTTGAACTTAGAAGAGGATTAACTATAGCATGTAATTATCCTGTGAAAAGAAATATTAATTTAGAAGTAGGAAAAGAGATAAAAGTATTGTTAAGAAAGATAGATAAAGAGAAAAAGCAATTATCTGGTCGTATATTTTAGCATGACAAGAGGTAGTTCTATTTAGAGCTATCTCTTTTTAATTAAATCTATATAGAAAGTGAGAATATAATAAATGTTAAAAAGCTATTCAATTGATGAATATATTAAAATACTTAGATTTTGCACATCAGAACAGCTTCTAAGACTAAATCCCAAAGATATAGAAAATGTTACTCATAAAAGTAAAATCAAAAAAATTAATAATATAAAAAAATTTGCATTAAAAAAAGGACAAAGAATTGTAAAACCAGGCTATAGTTTTTATTATGATAATGAGAATGATATTTTCATAGATGTATTAGTTGGGCAAGATAAAATTAATCAAGATGAACTAATATTAACAAATGTATATATAGAGTTTAAAAATATGATGAATATATGTTACTTTAATAAAGACAATGGTGTTATTCCAAGGATATATTTTTATCAACTATATGAAAATAATGATGAAGAAGACTTGAAAAGATTTGATATTATTTATTGCAATCCTTCAGATCAAAGCTTAGTAGAGATATTAGTTCAGACAGAAGAAGATATAAAAAATATATTAGTAGTTTTAAATGAAAATAATCTTACAAGTTATCGAGAATTTAAATTATTTAAAAATAAAATGATTGCATTTGTCTTAGTAAAAGATAGAAGATTATTATTAGGTGATAAGCTATCTGATATAATACAAAAATATAATAATTATAATAGATGATAAAATTTATTGGTCAATAGATTTTATTGGCCAATAAAGATGAATAGGAGAATTTATGAGAAAGTATAGGGATGTTTTTTTGGTAACAATCATGCATACAATATTAATTTTGACATCTACATCATTTGTAACTATAATAACAAATAGAGTTACAAATGTATATATGTATGCCGTTTTGAACACAACACTATTAGTAATAATATATTACAACATGTATGTTTTAATATATAAGTTCCTAGTAGATTACATTGAAATTAAACATAACAACAATAAAAAGAAAATTACAACCTATATAACAATACTAATATTTATAATGTTTACAAATTCAATACTACTAAATCAACTTGAAAATAATTTTATAAATTTAAATTTATATTCCATCATTCCAAAATTAAATCTAACACTTGATACTCCATCTAGACTTATAGTTTACTTATTAGCTTTATTTTTTCAGACCTGTTTACTTGCTCCTATCGCAGAAGAATTAATCTATAGAAAATTTATATTAAATAAGTTGCTAGATAATTGTAATGCCTTCAAGGCTATACTATTATCTTCTTTTTTATTTAGTATATATCATTTAAATCTATTCCAAGGCATCAATGCAATAATAATAGGTGTATTTCTAGGTTATTTATACTATAGGACTTGCTCAATTAATATATGTATCTTATTACATTTTATTAATAATTTTATCAATTTCATTATTCTGATAATATATATTACATAAATTTGATATATTATTTTCAAAAAAACAATATTTGACCATATTATATAGGAGGTTAAATATTGAATTTTTTTATGTAAATAAAAATAAGCTGTTTATCAGCAAAATTAAAAGGAAATATAGAGTAACTTTATAGGTTTATATCTGTATAGACAACTCATTAGGAGAACTTTGGATGGAAGAAAAGAAAACTGAGAAAAAAGTCTTAGACTGGCTTAGTGATGAAGATTATGTTAATTATATTTGAGGAATATATAGGAATATATTCCTCAAATATAAACAGTAATAAAACTGATTATTTTTTCGATATAAAATTAAATAATTGGAGTTCAAAAAATAGGAAAGGATAGAACTCTTTTGAGGGAAATGTTTAATTTTTGTGGAGTAAAATGCTAAAGCATTTGCTATAAAACTTGTGATGAAAGGTATAATTAGCAAATAATAAGAAGCAATCAAGAGTATGAGCTAATTGAACTCAGACTATTTTAGTAATGTTTTATTTTAACAAATTGTGCATTCTTAAATTTAAATCAATCATTTTTTCTTTTATTCTTTCAGCTGTCTTATAAAATTCCTCCATAGGTTTTCCAGTAGGATCGTCAAGCCCCCAATCTTCTCTATGTTTACAAGGTAACCAAGGACAGTTTACATTACATCCCATAGTTATAACAATGTCAATATCAGGTAACTCTGAAATTAATTTATTTCTTTGTAATTTATTCATATCAATATCATATAAGTCTTTTATTACTTTAACAGCATCTTGATTTATTTCAGATTTAATTTCTGTACCACCGGAATATGGAATAAAGATATCCATTGAATATATTTTAGCTATTGCTTCAGCCATTTGGCTTCTACAAGAATTATGCACACAAACAAATGCTACCTTAGGCTTAATCATTTTATATCTCCTTTATAAAGTAATCTTGAGTACTATTCGCAATTTTTACTAAGAATAGCATTACAGGAACTTCAGTTAGTACGCCAACAATTGTAGCTAAAGCTACTGGTGAGGATACTCCAAACAATGATATAGCAACTGCAACTGATAGCTCGAAGAAGTTTGAAGCACCTATCATACCCGCTGGTGCTGCAATATTATAAGGTAAATTCAATAATTTACAAGCTATATATGCTATTGCAAATATTAAAAATGTTTGAAGAGTAAGTGGTATAGCGATTAAAACTATGTGTACTGGATTATTTACTATAACATCACCCTGGAAAGAGAATATTAATATCAATGTTAACAAAAGACCCATAATTGTAACATTATCAAATTTTTTAGTAAATACTTCTTCAAAATACTCTTCTCCTCTTGATTTTACTACTAAAATTCTGGTAACTATACCACCTAGAAGAGGTATTACAACAAATAGTAAAACTGATAGAAGTAGTGTATTCATTGGAACGGTAATATCACTTACTCCTAACAAAAACGCAACTATTGGTGCGAATGCTACAAGAATAATTAAGTCGTTTGTTGCAACTTGAACAACTGTATATGCAGGATTTCCCTTTGTAAGGTGACTCCATACAAAAACCATTGCTGTACATGGTGCAGCTCCTAATAACACAGCTCCAGCAAGATAGCTTTTAGCTAAATCGACTGGAATTATATTTTTAAAAACTACATAAAAGAAAAATGATGCAATGGCATACATTGTAAAAGGTTTAATTAACCAATTTGTAACCCATGTAACAAATAGTCCTTTTGGCTTTTTACCTACATTTTTTATACTTTTAAAATCTACTTTCATCATCATGGGATAGATCATAAGCCAAATAAGGATTGCAATAGGAATGGATACTTTGGCATATTCAAATTTATTTAAAAATTGTGGTATTGAAGGAATAAATTTTCCTATAAAAACACCTATTCCCATACATAAAAGAACCCATATAGTTAGGTATTTTTGAAAAAATCCAATACCACTAGATTTATTCACATTACTCATATTTACCTCCAAATTCAAGTGTTTTATTATTGTGTCTTAATAAGAAAGTATAACATGTATAATTTAAGAATAGACTATAATAGACATTTAATAGTATCTATAAATTCACTTATTTGCAACGATCATCGTTTTTAAATATTTTTTCTTTTATACTATCTACTTCCATTAAAAACTCTTTTAACTCATTTATTTTTTCATTTTTTAAAGTATACTTTATCCAAGAACCATCTTTTCTAGAATTTACAAGACCACAGCTATTCAATATTTTCATATGGTATGACAATGTAGGCTGTGTGATATTTACTTCATCTAAAATATCACATGCACATAATTCATTTCCTGAAAGTATATTTAAAATTTTAAGTCTTGTTTCATCAGATAAAGCTTTGAATAATAAGGCATACTCACAGTAAGAATAGTGCATATTAATCCCTCATAACTATTAAATTTAATTTATTATTTTAATATAAATTATTTGTATCAATTAATATGACCTAAATTTATTAAATTAATCAGAATTGATAAATATAATTTATATTAATTACCTTCACTTATAAAATACTTTTCTCTAAATTTTAAAGCAACATTAACAAGTGCTATAAGAACTGGAACTTCAACTAGAGGGCCAATAACTGCAGCAAATGCTACACCAGAATTTATACCAAATACACCTACTGAAACAGCAAGAGCTAATTCAAAGTTATTACTTGCAGACGTAAATGATAGGGACGTGGCTACAGGATAACCTGTATTGTTTTTCTTTGCTATAAAGAATGATACAAAGAACATTATTACAAAGTAAACAAGTAATGGAATAGCGATTTTAACTACATCAAGAGGCAATTTGATTATATTTTCACCTTTTACAGAGAACATAATAACTATTGTAAATAGTAAAGATATAAGAGCTAGTGGACTTATATGATGGATGAATTTTTTCTCATACCATTTAAGCCCCTTTAATTTCACTAAAGTAAATCGTGTTAAAAATCCAGCTACAAATGGTATTCCTAAATAAATGAATACGCTTTTAGCGATTTCTCTCATAGTAATTGATACAGTATAAGATTTCAATCCTAAAACACCTGGTAATACTGTTATAAATATATAAGCAAATACTGAATAAAATACTATCTGAAATATTGAATTAAAAGCAACTAAGCCAGCTGTATATTCACTATCTCCATGTGCTAAATCACTCCATATAATTACCATTGCAATACATCTAGCAAGTCCAATCATGATTACACCAACCATGTATTCTGGGTAATTGTGTAAAAAAATAACTGCTAATATAAACATTAGAGTAGGGCCAATTATCCAGTTCTGAATTAATGAAATAAGGAGAATTTTCCAATCTTTAAATACTTTACCTAATTCCTCATATTTAACTTTTGCAAGTGGAGGATACATCATAAATATTAGCCCTATTGCTATGGGTATAGAAGTAGTCCCAACCTGAAGCTTATTAATTCCTGTTACAACACTTGGAAAGAAGTATCCAAGAGCTATTCCAACTCCCATAGCTATAAATATCCATAATGTTAAGTATCTATCTAAAAAGGATAATTTCTTTGTTACACTATCCACTAATAACATCTCCCTTCAATCACTATAACTTATAAAAATTTTATAACTGACATAGTTTTTTATAAGTTATAGTGCCATTTAATTTATAATTCTTTCAAATTGAATTCATTATTAAAAAACATTTTATGAAATTATCTCGAGCAATGTTTTATCATTTACTTCCTTTGAAAGCCATTTTATTACAGCATAATTAGATGAAGAAATTTTATTTACTTCATTTATCCATTTTATTTCACTTTTAGCTTTAGCTTGTAATAGAGGCGATTTTGTACTTGACATTAACATACTTTGGTTAATAACCCACCATTTAGAGTGAATGTCAGCTCTTTTTAGATCTTCATTTAATCTTTGAGCCTCAAATACAGGGGTTGTCTCTGGAAGAGTAACTATAACAACTTCTGTTTCATTCTTATCTCTAAGCCTTGGAAGAAGTCTTTTAACAGAATCAGGTATGTTTCCTTGAGTTCTCTCAACTTCTTTATGATAACTTTGTGTAGAGTCTAGAAGTAATAGAGTATGGCCTGTAGGTGCTGTATCTATTACTACAATTTCATCATCTGCTTTCTCAACTACTTCTGCAAAAGCTCTAAATACAGCTATTTCTTGAGTACATGGTGAGCGTAAGTCTTCTTTTATATACTCTAAATCATCACCACTCATGGTTTCTAATGCTTTTGAGATTACTTCATCTTGGTATTTCTTAAGTTCTTCTTTTTCACTAATTTCGCTTATAGTAATGTTTTCATGTTCACTCATAATGTATTTAATGTGGTTTGCTGGATCTGTTGTAGTAAGATGAACTTTTGCTCCTTTTTTAGCTAAACCTAAAGCAATAGTTGAAGCTACAGTTGTTTTACCAACCCCCCCTTTTCCCATAGTAAAGATTACTTTTTTATTACTTTTGTAGAAATCTTCTATAATATCGTTTATTGAAGGTGAATTTTTATTGTCTAAAGTATCATTTACAATAATAGGGTTATCTTCTTTTAGCATCATTCTAATACTATTTATTCCAGATACATTATATGAACGAAGTGGAACAGTATAAGTAGTTATATTATTTATACCATCAGGAATATTAGCCAATGCCTCCTGTTGTTTATTATATAGTTCTAAAGATATTTCATCATCTTCTTGAACATTTTCCATAATGCCATTTACAACTAAGATTTGGTTATTCACTCTTAAATCTTTTAATTCCTCTGAAGCTCTTTCTGCTTCAAGTAGAGTAGGTTTTTCTGGTCTTGCAACAAGAACTAGAGTAGTTAAGTCTCCGTTTGCTAAAGTATTAACTGCATCTTTGTATACTTCTTTCTTATCTTCAAGTCCTGAAAGTTGACCTAAACATGATGCACCATGAGTACTTTCACTTATAAAATTACTCCATGCTGAAGGTAATTGAAGCATTCTTAGAGTATGACCAGTTGGAGCTGTATCAAATATAATAAAATCATAATTATTTTTTACATCTTCATCTGCTAAATAATTTGTAAATTCATTAAATGCTGCTATTTCAACAGTACAGGAACCAGAAAGTTGTTCTTCCATATTTGCAAGTACTGCATCAGGAAGTTGACCTTTGTATGGCCCTATTACAGAATCTCTGTATTTTTTTGCAGCTTCTTCTGGATTTAAGTTAACTACAGATAGGTTAGGAATTTCCTTTATCTCTATAGCTTTATTATTTAAATTAGTATTAAAAACGTCTTGTAGATTTGAGGCTGGGTCTGTACTTATAAGAAGTACTTTATTACCAGCATCTGCAAGAGTAACTGAAGTAGCACAGGCTACAGAAGTTTTGCCAACTCCACCTTTTCCAGTAAAAAATAGATACTTTGTTAGATTTAATTTGTTGACATTAAATTTATTTTGCATAAGTGTTCATCACCTTTCATTTGAAGTCAAATTCTTACATAACAATCTAGAGTAGTTATTGATAATAATTAACTATTAACAACATCCACTATCTCCACAACAACCATTGCTTTCAGTAGTACTTACTTCTGCTGTGATTATTCCTGTGTACTTAGTAAATTCTTCATTTGTTAAATGTGATTTAGTTTTAACTATTTCGCCATCTACAATAGTTACTGGAAGAATATTGTTATCCTCTTTAAGTAATTTATTTACAGATACATTAGATATAAAAGCTTGTGGCTCGTTAGATAAGTTATATCTAGTTATATCTGCACCATTCTTATTTAAGCTATCTACAACAGTAGCGACTCTTAAAAGTTCAGTATCAACACTTGGACCGCAAACACCTGTAGAACAGCACATTGCTGGATCGTAAATCTCAATTTTTTTCATATATATTACCTCCATTTTAATTTTATTTATATTTTACAAAACATATAGATAATTATCTATGTGTTTATTATATGCATCATATCGATAAGTGTCAATGTGTTTTTTCAAAAAAAGAAAAACATATAAATAGAAAAACTAAATAGAGAAGAACTCTATAAAATTTACATATAATAGATTTATTTATCTTGATTGACATATTTAATTAATGAGCTTATAATTTTCATATCGAAGAAAATAGATATAAAAATAAGTAATATATTTTAATAATAAATTTACTTAGAAGGGATATTTAAACATTTATGAAGTACAACTTAGAAAAATGGAAAAAGGAATTTCTTATTATTTGGTCAGGACAAGCAGTTTCAATATTAACTAGTTCCATTATACAAATGGCTATTATCTGGTATCTAACTGATAAGACTAAATCTGCTGCTATTCTTTCTTTTGCAACATTTATAGGATTTTTACCACAAGCTATTTTAGGTTCATTTGCTGGTGTTTTTATAGATAGATATGATAGAAAAAGCATTATGATTATATCAGATGGTGCAATAGCTTTACTAACTTTTTCGCTTGTAGTAGTAGGCTTTTTAGGTGAAATACCTATTTGGTTCATAATGGTTATTTTGTTTGGAAGATCAGTTGGCTCAGCTTTTCATAATCCTTCTTTACTGGCAATAACACCTTTGATTGTTCCAAAAGAAAAATTGACACAGTATGCTGGATATTCTCAAAGCTTTGAGTCTATATCATATTTGATAAGTCCAGCAATTGCTGCACTGTTATATAGTTTATGGGATTTGCATATAATTGTTTTAATTGATGTTATAGGAGCAGCATTTGCTATCTTTATGCTTTTATTTGTCAAAGTTCCAAATACAAATAAAAGTGAAACTCAAAAAGAAAATAAAAGTTATTTTTACGAATTTAAAGAAGGTATTAGTGTTCTAAAAACAGAGCCTGGAATGTGGGCTCTTTTACTTATCAGTGGGCTTTATGCCATGATATATTTTCCGATTGGCACCTTATACCCTTTGATTACAATGACCCATTTTAAAGGAACATTTGTTGATTCAAGTATAGTAGAAATAATATTTTCTCTAGGTTCATTAATAGGAGCTTTTCTACTTGGACTAATAGGAAATAAAATAAAGAGAATAAGAGCTATAAGTAAATCAATAGGTATATATGGAATAGGACTTATTATAGCTGGAATATTACCATCAAATGGATTTAAAGTATTTGTAATTTTATCTTTAATTATGGGTGCATCAGTTCCATTTTATAGTGGAGTACAAACCTCCATATTTCAAATGAAATTCAAATCAGAATATTTGGGTAGAGTATTATCATTATCTTCAAGTTTAACTATGTTTGCTATGCCACTTGGTCTAATTTTATCAGGTTTGTTTGTAGATATTATTGGAATATCTAACTGGTTTTTTATTTCAGGTATAGCCACAGTTATTATTTCTTTTTTTAGTATGATGATGCCAAGTTTAAAAAAATATTATTAAAGATAAAAAGGTTATTTAAAGTATAAAAACTTTAAATAACCTTTTTTATTCTTTATCAAATTAATTTGTAATATTTGTTATATTGTTAATTAATTTTATTGCATATTTGGAGCCATCTTTATTAATGGAATAGTGAGTCCATTTTCCTTCTTTACGACTATTTACAATACCTGAATCACAAAGAATTTTCATGTGATGGGAGAGAGTAGATTGCCTGATATCTAACTGTTCAAGTAATTCACAAGCACATTTCTCGCCATCTTGTAAAAACTCTATTATAATTATTCTATTTTCATCACAAAATGCCTTAAATACCTTTGCATACTCTATATATTTATTTTGCATTAACAACCTCTCCATTTCTTGTAAATATCATATCATATTATATTATTCGCTTCAATATTTGTCAATTCTATTAATTTATTTAATATTTGTAATTGATTTTAAAATAGAGATACTTAAATATCTAATTTCTATATTCATAAATAGTAATTAAGGCTAAATTTATTATTTAAAAGCTATATAAAACATCGATATTCATCGATATCATTTATGATAGTAAATAAGAAAGTAAAATAATTAAAACACCTCAAAGTTATATAAATGCACTTTGAGGTGTTTTTAATTAAAAAATATGGATTTAAGTAGGATAAAAAAATGAAAAAAAAGATTATTAAGATTATTATTTTTGTGTTTATTATCGTTATTATTTTTTGCTTAGATAAGTATTACAAGTTTTCTGATTATTTGACAGATATAAGTAATTTATTATTTTTGAAAAAGATAGTTAATGATAATATATTAATAGCATTATTAGTTTATATTGCTATTACAGTTGTAGGTTGTGTACTTTTAGCATTACCAGGAGCAACATTCGCTTTATTTGCTGGAGTAATGTTTGGTCCATTTCTTGGTACATTTGCATGCTTAATTGCAACTACAATAGGAGCAGTATTAGCATTTTTAGTAGGGAGATTTTTTTTAAAAGATACAGTTAAACCTATGGTTGAAAAAAATAAAACATTAAAAAGATTATTATTTTCGGATGATAATAAAAATGATTTAGTAATACTTATGATTACAAGGATTATACCAATCTTCCCATATAATCTACAAAATTTTGCTTATGGTATTACAGATATAAACCTTTTAAAATATACATATTTACCTTTATATTCATGACTCCAAGAGTAGCAATTTTTACAATAGGAGCTACTGGTATTATTGCAGGATCAAATAGATGGAAATATTTTTTAATCGTTGGAATACTAATGCTATTAGTAACTGCAATAGGTATATTAATACAAAAAAATATTTAAAGGTTAAGGTCAAGAATTAATAAAATTGTTTAATATTAATACAGAATTTAAGGAGTGTTCCAAAATGCTATGGAATACCCTTTTTTTATTTATGATTTCTATCATCTTGAAAAAAATAAAAGCGTTGTATTTATCATAATTTTTCAGTAAATCAAAAAGTGAATATGGATTATGATTCATGAGTAGATTGCCAAAAAATGCTCCAATTATTTCCTAAATTCAATTACTAATTATTGGACTAAAATAAGCAAATTAGATTCCTTTAATACAAAGTATCAGGTAAAGAAAGTACCTATAAGAAAATAGAAAAATTTATGATCAACTCAGAAATAGATAAACACATAAGAAAAATTACTTATAGTATATATAATAAAAAGGTATATTTAAAGAGATATGATGTCTTATATTTTTTACATAATTTAAATAGTATAAATAGACCCTTATAAAATTAAAATAATATTGTAACATCAAAAAAAATTGATTTAATAAACATAAGTCAATTTTTTTGATATAAATGAGTGCTTTAAATAAAGTTGGTTAATTAAACTATATAGTGAGAATACTAGCACTATGTAATAACAGTACTACAAAGGAGAAAATAAAATGAAAAAAGTGGATTTGACACAAGGAAAGGTACTATCTGTAATAGCAGCATTGGCTATACCTATAATGGGTAGTTCACTTTTACAATTCACATACAACATAGTAGATATGTTTTGGGTTGGAGGACTTGGAAGTAATGCTGTTGCCAGTGTTGGCTCATCAAGTTTTTTTATAGGACTTGGATATTCTATAAATACATTAGTAGTTATAGGAGCTGGGATAAAGGTTTCACATGCACTAGGTAAAAATGAAGAACATGAGGTAAAATCATATATAAACGCAGGGATATTTATTAACTTTACATTAGGCCTTATATATGCACTCATTCTTATATTTGCTGGAAAGTACTTTATAGGATTTTTAAATCTAGGAAATGAAGTTGTAGAAAGAGGTGCTAACTTATATCTAGCTATAAGTGCTCCCATGTTATTTTTCTCATTCTTCAATTTAATGTATATAAGAATACTTGGGAGTTATGGACATAACTCAGGAGCACTTAAAATAAGTGCTGTTGGTATAGTTTTAAACATAATATTAGATCCAATATTTATATATGTATTTAAATTTGGAGTATTAGGAGCAGCTATAGCTACACTAATAGCAAATATAGTTATGTATATAATGTTTAGGGTAAGTTCAAAAGGGTTATTTAACTTTGATTTCAAAATAGGAATCAATAAAGATGAAGTTGTTGAAATAATAAAACTAGGATTCCCTATGTCATTTCAGAGAGTACTATTTACTATAGTAAATATAATACTTGCTAGAATAATATCTATGTTTGGATCAGATGCAATAGCAGGTCAAAAGATAGGACTTCAAATAGAATCAATAACATTTATGGTGATTGGTGGATTAAATGGTGCTATAGCAAGCTTTACAGGCCAAAACTATGGTGCTAAAAAATACAATAGAATTATAAAAGGGTATCATACATCTCTAAAAATAGGTGTAGTATATGCAATTATAACATCAGTAGTATTTTTATTAATACCAGAGTATTTAGTCACTATATTTATAAAAGATGCTGCAACTATAGAAATTGCTAGTATGTATTTAAGAATAATTGCAATTTCACAAATATTTAGCGCTATTGAAATGGTTTCAAATGGTATGTTTACAGGTCTTGGTATACCAAATATTCCAGCTATGATAAGTATAATATTTACAGTGCTTAGAATACCAATGGCACTAGTATTTACAAAGTATTTTAGTGTAGATGGTGTATGGATTAGTATATCCATATCAAGTGTTTTAAAAGGAATAACATCATATATAATGTATCGAATTAAGGTTAGAAAGGATGACAAATATGCTTAAGACAATGAAGAATTTATTTACTAAACAAGAACTATTAAAAGGTAATTTTGGAGTTGAAAGAGAAGGACTTAGAGTAGATACAAAAGGAAAATTATCAGAAAAACCACATCCAGTTATTTTTGGATATAAAATGTGTAATCCATATATAACAACAGATTTTTCAGAAAGTCAATTAGAACTTATAACACCAGTATTTTCAACTACTAAAGAGACATATAAATTTTTAAATGCACTTTATGATATAGTAGCTATGGAACTTGAAGATGAGTATTTATGGCCACAATCTATGCCAGCTATAATACCAGAAGATAAAGATATACCAATAGCAGAGTTTTGTGGATGTGAAGAAGGAAAAATCGCAAGAGAATATAGAGAAGAGTTACTTTTAAAATATGGTGGAAAAAAACAATTGATATCAGGTATACATTATAACTTTTCGTTTAATGAAAATATAATAAAGAAACTATATGAAAATAGCGATAAATCAAGTTATTATAAAGATTTTAAAGATGATGTATATTTAAAGGTTACTAGAAATTATCTAAGATACAGATGGTTACTTATATATCTTTTAGGATGTACAAGTGTTGTACATAAAAGTTATAATGAGGACTGCGTAAAACAACTTGATGAAATATCAAAAGGAAGTTTTTCAAATGAAGGAGCACTATCTTACAGAAATAGTGAATGTGGCTATAAAAATAAAATAGATTTATTCCCAAGCTACGATAGTGTAGAAGAATATGTTAATAGCATTAATAAGTTTATAGATGAAGATTTTATTGATAGTCATAAAGAATTATATGCCCCAATAAGATTAAAGGCAAAAGATCCTAAATCATTACTTAAGTCTCTAGTAAGTGATGGAATAAATTATTTAGAATATAGAAGTATTGATATAAACCCATTTGAAAAAGGTGGAATAAGTTTAGATGATTTATACTTTATAAATTTATTTAACATATTCTTACTAATTGAGGATGAAAGTGATTATAAAAATTGGCAACAAGAAGCACTTAAAAATCAAAATATAATAGCAACTAAAGGTCAAAATGATGTTGATTTAATTAAAGATGGAAAGAGTGTATCAAAGATAAAGTGGGGTCTTGAAATTTTAGATAAAATTAAAGTTATAAATGATGAACTTAAATTAAGACAAGATAAAATAATAGATAATATAGTAGATAAAGTTAAGGATTATAAAGAAACTTATACTTATAAAATGATTGAAAAAGTAAAGGAACAAGGCTATGTAAATGCTCATTTAAACCTTGCTAAAGAATATAAAGAGTTAGCATATAACAACAGGTTTAAACTAGAAGGATATGAAGATTTAGAGTTATCTACTCAAATTTTAATGAAGGAATCAATTAAAAGAGGGATTAAATCTGAATTAATAGATAGAAGTGACAACTTTATATCTCTTGAGCAAGGAGATAAAGTGGAATATGTAAAGCAAGCAACAAAAACATCTAAGGATAACTATGCAACTGTTCTTGCTATGGAGAATAAAGTAGTTACTAAAAAAATATTACAAAAGAGCAATATAAGAGTACCTGATGGTAGTGAATTTGATAATATTGAAGATGCAATAAGTAAAATTGATAATTTTACAAACAAGCCTATAGTTATAAAGCCAAAGTCTACAAATTTTGGAACAGGAATAAGCATATTCCCTCAAGGAGCTAAAAAAGAAGATGTAATGAGTGCTTTTGAAATTGCTTTTAAACATGATAATACTGTATTAGTTGAAGAGTTTATAAGTGGCAAAGAGTATAGATTTTTAGTGATTGGAGATAAAGTTGTAGGCATACTTCATAGAGTTCCCGCAAATGCAATAGGTGATGGAAAACTATCAATTAGGAAATTGATAGCAATTAAAAATCAAAGTCCATTAAGAGGAAAGGGATATAAAACTCCTCTAGAAAAAATAGACTTAGATGAAAATGCAAAATTATTTTTAAAACATAGAGGATTAGATTTTGACTATATCCCTAAAAAAGATGAAATAGTCTACTTAAGGGAAAACTCAAATATTAGTACTGGTGGAGATAGTGTTGATTATACAGATGATATACCTCAAAGATTTAAAAATATAGCTGTTAAATCTTCTCAATCTATGGGTGCAAATATTTGTGGTGTTGATATGATGATAGATGATTATAAGGATGAAGATTCATCGTATGCAATAATTGAGCTTAATTTTAATCCTGCAATTCATATTCATTCATATCCTTATATAGGAAAAGAAAGAGAAATTGCTAAAGAAATATTAAAATTATTAGAATTCATAGATTAAAAATAAAGTAGTTAAGTTATAAAGGGCTGGTTTCTTATTTAATAAGAGTCAGTCTTTTATAATTTAAATGGAAATGATTTTATTTTTTCTTATAAATAATCTATTTACAATATAGTAATTATTGAATAAAATAAAATTGATATGTATATTATAGAAAGAGGTAAACTATTATGAATAATGATATAAAATTATATGAACTAGTATTTAGAGCTTTATCAGATAATATAAGATTAAATATATTGATAGAATTAAATAAACAAGAAAGTATATGTGTTTGTAATCTAGTCGAATACTTTAATATTTCACAATCAAAATTATCATATCATTTAAAAATGTTATTAGATGTTAATTTAATAACAAAAGAGAGACAAGGTAAATGGAATTATTATAGTATCAATATGGATGAACTAGAAAAATTCTTATCAAAAGAGTTAATTTTAAAAATTTTTTAAAATACACTTGAACATATCAATTTTTTTTGATATAATTCTAATTAACATATCGAAAACAATCGATATGTTAGTGTATTAAAAAATATTTAGGAGGTTTTCATATGTCTGAAAAGAGTTCTGCTATTAAAAAATTATTTTCAAAAAAGAATAAAGAAAATAGTTGCTGTTCATTTGAAATTGAAGAAATAAAAGAGTGTTGCAATGATAAAAGTTGTTGTGATGAAAGTGATAAAACTGAAAAAGATGAAGAAAAAAAGTAAAAGGTGTATAATCATCTTTTATTTTTAAGAAACATATCAAAAAAAATTGATGTGTTTTGAAATATTATAATTTTTTAGAAATTGGAGAGATGAATCAATGACAGAGATATTTAATAAGTTTATATATTTATTTGTAGAATTAACTATCTTATTTTTAGGAATAAGTTTTTTAGTTGGGATTATACAACAAACTATTTCAGAAGAAAAAATAAGAAGTATGTTGAGTACAAAAAATAAGTTCTTAGGGTATATAAATGCCTTGATATTAGGAACATTTACACCCTTTTGCTCATGTTCTACAGTACCAGTGTTAGTTGGGTTAACAAAAGTAAAAGCTCCATTTGGGCCAACTATGACATTTTTATTTACATCACCATTTTTAGACCCAGCTGTAATAGTTCTTATGTTAACTTTATTTGGGGTAAAAATAACAGTCACATATTCGGCTATAGTACTAATATTCCCATTGATAATAGGAATTTTACTTGAAAAACTAGGATTTGAAAAATATGTGAAAAATGTAAATATAAAAAATAGTGAAGAAGTAAAATCAAATGATATGAATTTACATCTTTCAAAAAAAGAATTAATTAAAAAGTATTTAATTGAAGCAATAAAAGAGGCTTGGAAACTATATGTATCAGTATTACCTTATTTAATAATAGGAGTACTGGTTGGTTCTTTAATGTATAATGTTGTGCCACAAGATGTCATA
>NZ_JAGWCS010000045.1:0-29235 GCF_020657705.1 Clostridioides sp. ZZV15-6598
TGTTTGCTGTATACGCCACCATTTCCAGAAATCTCAATTTTACCATTATCAATTAGAGCATATTGAGCGCTTACAGCTCCATATTTAGATAGTAAAGTTTGAATTTTCTCTTTAGCAAGAGCTCTAGTTTTTGTGTAAGACTCCGACCCTTTACTATAATCATTTAACTCTATATCAGAGCTTTGATACTTATCGGAGATGTTTTTTGCGCCATTATCAGCAAAAGTAATATTCGGAGTAGCAGTAAATAGCATACTAAGTGCCAATGTGCTAGATAATAACTTAAATAATCGTTGCTTAAACATATTAAATTACCTCTTTTCCCTTTTAATAATTATAATTAGCATAACATTCTCAATTATTTTAATCAACAGATTATTATTAAGAAAAATGTATTTATAATAAGTTACATTTTATATAATATGAGAGAAATAAAAAGATAACATTTTGTTATTGGACTATTCATTTATTTAATTAAAATTTTATAATTGGCAAATAGTTGAAATATTTAGAAGAATCGATTTCCTAATAATGCTCAAAGATATATGTATTATTTTGTGGCAAACTTTTTAAAAAAACACCTAGATTTTGTGTTATAATCTCTGTAAAACACATATGCTGAAAAGAGGGATTTAAATGGGAAAAATAAATTTTGATTATAGTAAAGCTACAGAATTTTTTTGCCAAAAAGAAATAGATGTCATGCAGCCGTATGTAGATGTGGCACATGATATGTTACATAATAAAACTGGTTTAGGAAATACTTTTTTAGGTTGGATAGACCTTCCTAAAGATTATGATAAGGAAGAGTTTGCTAGAATAAAAAAATCTGCTGAAAAGATAAAGTCTGATTCAGAGGTTCTTTTAGTAATCGGTATAGGAGGCTCTTATTTGGGTTCAAGAGCTGCTATAGACATGGTAAGTCATTCTTTTAGAAATGGGCTTAAAAAAGAGCAAAGAAATGCTCCTGAAGTATATTTTGTAGGTCATAACATAAGTTCAACATATATTATGGATTTACTAGATGTAATTGAAGGTAAAGATGTTTCTGTAAATGTAATATCTAAATCAGGTACTACTACAGAGCCAGCTCTTGCTTTTAGAATATTTAAAAATTATTTAGAAAAGAAATATGGAAAAGAAGAAGCTAGAAAGAGAATATATGCAACAACAGATTCAAGCAAGGGTGCACTTAGACAATTAGCTACAGAAGAAGGATATGAGACTTTTGTAATACCGGATGATGTAGGTGGTCGTTTTTCTGTATTAACAGCTGTTGGATTACTTCCTATTGCAGCAGCAGGACTTGATATTGATGCCATGATGAATGGTGCAAATGATGCTCGTGAAGCATTTCAAAATTCTGACTTAAAAAATAATGACAGTTATAAATATGCTGTAGCTAGAACCATTTTACATAGAAAAGGAAAAGATGTAGAGTTATTGGTTAATTATGAACCTCAACTACATTATGTGAGTGAGTGGTGGAAACAACTTTATGGAGAAAGTGAAGGAAAAGAAAATAAAGGCTTATTCCCTGCTTCTGTAGATTTTTCAACAGATTTACATTCTATGGGACAGTATATTCAAGATGGAAAAAGACTTTTATTTGAAACAGTACTTAATGTTGAAAGTTCTAAGAGAAATATAACTATAAATTCAGAAGAAGTAGATTTAGATGGTTTAAATTATTTAGCAGGAAAAACTGTAGATTTTGTAAATCATAAAGCTTTTGAAGGAACTCTATTAGCACATACTGATGGAAAAGTGCCAAACTTAGTAATAAATATACCTCAATTAGATGAGTATAATTTTGGATATTTAGTGTATTTCTTTGAAAAAGCTTGTGGAATAAGTGGATATTTACTAGGAGTTAATCCATTTGACCAACCAGGAGTAGAAGCATACAAGAAAAATATGTTTGCCTTACTAGGAAAACCAGGTTATGAAAAAGAAAAAGAAGAATTAGAAAAAAGACTTAAATAATTTTAGATAGTTAAGGTTTAATTAAGATTAGAATAATATAATGAAATCATCGAAAGAGAGTTTACTCAAAATAGATGATTTCATTTTTTTATGGAAAATTGGGAAAAATATATTTTGATAATTTATATTATATTAGATAGGGAGTGGTATGAGATGTCAAGAAGAAAGAAAGGTATAAGTTTAGTAATATTAGTCGCTATAATAAGTTCAATACTTAGTAGTTTGCTAACAATAATTTTAGTTAAAGATAATTTAGGAAGTAAATCCACAGGAAATTCTACGCCTATAGTTGTAAATGACGATGGAAAGAGTCAAAATATTTACCAAGCAGTTGCAGAAAAGGCAACACCATCTGTTGTAGGTATTACGACAACTAGTGTCGATACTAGTAATATGTTTGCAATACCAACTGAAACACAAGGAGTAGGAACTGGGATTATAGTAGATTCAAATGGATATATACTTACTAATTCTCATGTTATATCAGATGGTCAAGCAACTAGTGTTAATGTTTTATTTAATGATGGTTCAACAACATCAGGTAAAGTGGTATGGTTTGACCAACAACTTGACTTGGCTATAGTTAAGGTTGATAAAACTGGATTAACACCAGCTGAATTTGCAGATAGTGATAAAGTAAAAGTTGGAGATATATCAATAGCAATAGGTAACCCACTTGGATTAGATTTCCAAAAGACAGTTACTCAAGGGATAATAAGTGGATTAGATAGAACTATACAAACAGAGAAAACTAATATGACAGGTCTATTACAAACTGATGCAAGTATAAATGCAGGAAATAGTGGAGGACCATTGTTAAATCAAAAAGGTCAAGTAATCGGTATAAATACAGCAAAAGCTTCTCAAGCAGAAGGATTAGGATTTGCAATACCAATCAATACAGCTAAAAGTATAGTTGAAGAAGTAATAAAAACTGGAAAATATGAAAAAGTAACTTTAGGTATAAAAGGAACAGATGTATCAAAATATGAAGCAGCTACAGGTACAAAGCTAAGCACAGACAAAGGTGTATATGTTGCAGAAGTAATCTCTGGTTCATCAGCAGAAAAAGCAGGAGTAAAAGTAGGAGATATTATAACTAAAGTAGGAGATGCAGATATAAGTGGTATGAATGACCTTAACAAAAAGTTATATACTTTCTCAAAAGGTGCTAGCACAAAAATTACATTAAATAGAGGCGGAAAAGCAGTAACAATAAATGTAAAATTCTAAATATGACTAGAGAAACAGAGACTACATGGTAAAGTGTAGTCTCTGTTTTTATTTAATTTTTATAGTATATATATCTAAATTAATTAAAATAACATATTGTTTATAGATATTATCTATATTTACTTATAAAAATAAAATTAATAAATATTTAAATTTAATTTATAAAATCAATATAAATATCATAATAAAATAAAATTTTTTAATATTACTAAAAAAATATAGACAAAATAATAACGAATATAGTATTATGTAATTGTAGAAATGCTTTTCATAGAAATAACCTATGAAGATGAATTACATAAAGATGAAAAAAATTGAATGGATATTCTTTAGGGGTGAAAAAATTATGAATCCATTAGTTATAAATTTACAAAAATGTAGTATACATGATGGGCCAGGGATAAGAAGTACAGTATTTTTTAAAGGATGCCCACTTGAATGTGTTTGGTGTCATAATCCAGAAAGTCAAACATATACAAAACAAGTTTTGTATAATGAAGAGAGATGTTCAAGATGTGAAGCATGTATAAATATATGTCCTCACAAAGCAATTTACAAAGGTGAAACAAAAATATGTCTAGACCAAGATAAATGTGAGTTTTGTGAAACTTGTTTAGATTATTGTATAAACAATGCTAGAGAAATTGTTGGTCAAGAGTATTCTGTTAAAGAACTGGTTAAAGAGATAGAAAAAGATAGAATTTTCTATGAAGAATCAGGAGGAGGAGTAACTTTATCAGGTGGAGAAGTAATGGCTCAAGACATGGATTTTATTTGTGGAGTAATAAACATGTGTAAATCAAAGGGAATTCATGTAGCAATTGATACTTGTGGCTATGCAAAGTCAGAAAATTATGAAAGAGTTGCTAAATGTGCAGATTTGTTCTTATACGATATTAAACTTATTGACGAGGAAAAACATGTAAAATTTACAGGAAAATCAAATGATTTAATACTTAAAAATGTTAAACTTTTGAGTGAATCAGGAGCTAATATAAATATAAGAATACCATTAATTGTAGGAGTAAATGTAGATGATGAAAATTTAGAGGTTAAAAAAATGATAGAATTTTTAAAGCCTTTGAATATAAAAGATGTAAGTCTTCTTCCATATCATAATATTGGTAAACATAAGTATGATAAGATTTATAAAAAATATGAAGGAGAAGAGTTACAAAGACCTACTGAAGAAAAATTAGAAGAAATAAAAAGGCTGTTTGAAGCAAGTAATTTCAATACTAAGATTGGGGGGTAATAAAATGTCAAGAGGAACTTTTGAAAGAACTAAAAAATTAAGAGAAGAAAGTGTTAATGCAGAACCACACATATCTATTGAAAGAGCAGTACTTATGACAGAAGCTTATAAAAAATATGAAGGAAGTGTAGAAATTCCTGTACTTCGTGCTTTATCATTTAAACATTACATTGAAAACAGAACTCTTAGTATAAATGATGGAGAATTAATAGTAGGCGAAAAAGGAGATTCTCCTAATGGAGCACCAACATATCCAGAAATTTGTTGTCATACAATGGAAGATTTAGAAGTAATGCATAATAGAGACATAATAAATTTTAGTGTGTCTGAAGAATCTAGAAAAATACATCAAGAGGAAATAATACCTTTCTGGAAAAAGAGACAAACAAGAGATAAGATAATAAATGCTATGACACCTGAATGGTTAGCAGCATATGAAGCAGGTATGTTTACAGAGTTTATGGAACAAAGAGCTCCAGGACACACAGTTTGTGGAGATACAATATATAAAAAAGGATTTTTAGATTTAAAGAAAGATATAGAAGCAAGACTAAAAGAATTAGATTTCCTTAATGACTTAGATGCATACAACAAAAAAGCTGATTTAGAAGCTATGGCAATAGCTTGTGATGCAATGGTTATATTAGGAAAGAGATATGCTGAAAAGGCAAGAAAAATGGCAGAAGAAGAAACTGATGAAGCTAAGAAAAAAGACTTATTGTTAATTGCTGAAACTTGTGATGTTGTACCAGCTCATAAGCCAGAAACTTATCATCAGGCGATACAAATGTACTGGTTTGTTCATATAGGAGTTACTACTGAGCTTAATATATGGGATGCATTTACTCCAGGAAGACTAGACCAACATTTGAATCCTTTCTATGAAAGAGATGTAGAAAATGGAATATTGGATAGAGAAAAAGCACAAGAATTACTTGAATGTTTATGGGTTAAGTTTAACAATCAACCAGCACCACCAAAAGTTGGTATAACATTAAAAGAAAGTAGCACATAT
Source organism: Clostridioides sp. ZZV15-6598 (assembly GCF_020657705.1). NCBI lineage: Bacteria > Bacillati > Bacillota > Clostridia > Peptostreptococcales > Peptostreptococcaceae > Clostridioides > Clostridioides sp. ZZV15-6598. The sequence goes on from NZ_JAGWCS010000045.1 coordinate 5,490, forward strand.
ACAGATTTTGCAAATATAAATACTGGTGGAATAAATCCAGATGGTCAAGATGGTGTTAACGAAGTTAGTTATATAATACTTGATGTTATGGATGAAATGAAATTAATACAACCTAGTTCAAATGTTCAGATAAGTAAAAAGACTCCTCAAAAATTCTTAAAGAGAGCTTGTGAAATATCAAGAAAAGGATGGGGGCAACCAGCATTTTATAATACTGAAGCAATAGTTCAAGAACTTATGGAAGCTGGTAAAACTATAGAAGATGCAAGACTTGGAGGAACTAGTGGTTGTGTTGAAACAGGATGTTTTGGTAAAGAAGCATATGTTTTAACTGGATATATGAATATCCCAAAAATACTTGAATTAACATTAAATAACGGCTATGACCCAATTGCTAAAAAGCAAATAGGTATTAAAACTGGAAACCCTAGAGATTTTAAATCTTATGAAGAATTATTTGATGCATTTAAAAATCAGTTGCATTATATGATTGATATAAAAATACAAGGAAATGCTGTAATAGAAAATATATGCGCAAAACATATGCCTTGCCCACTTATGTCTACAATAGTTGATGATTGTATTGCAAAAGGTAAAGACTATCAAAGAGGTGGAGCAAGATATAACACTAGATATATACAAGGTGTTGGTATAGGAACTATAACAGATAGTTTAACAGCAATAAAATATAATGTATTTGACAAGAAAAAATTTGATATGGATACATTGCTTAAAGCACTTGATTCTAACTTTGAAGGATATGAAGCTATACTTAACATAGTTGCAAATAAAACTCCTAAGTATGGAAATGATGATGATTATGCTGATGGAATAATGGAAGAAATATTTAATGCATATTACAATGAAGTAACTGGTAGACCAACTGTTTGTGGTGGGGAATATAGAGTAGATATGTTGCCAACTACTTGCCATGTATACTTTGGAGAAATTATGGGAGCAAGTGCAAATGGTAGACTTTGTGCAAAACCAGTTTCAGAAGGGATTTCTCCAGAAAAAGGTGGAGATACTAATGGACCTACAGCAGTTATAAAATCTTGTGCTAAGATGGACCACATAAAAACTGGTGGAACATTACTAAATCAAAGATTTGCGCCATCAGTAGTGCAAGGTGAAAAAGGATTAGACAATATGGCTAATCTAGTAAGAGCATACTTTAATATGGATGGACATCATATACAATTCAACGTATTTGATAAAAATGTATTATTAGAGGCTCAAAAGAATCCTCAAGATTACAAAGACTTAATAGTTAGAGTTGCAGGGTATAGTGACCACTTTAACAATTTAAGTAGAACATTACAAGATGAGATAATAGGTAGAACTGAGCAAACATTCTAGGATTGTTTGTAAATGAAACTTCTTACTATATAAAAATGTAACTGGTATAATAGTATATATTACTAGATAACATTTAAAAAAATTTTAGATTAATTCTGAGCTAACTTTCTGGATGGGAAGTTAGCTCGTTGAGTTTAATGAAAAAATCGTTAAATTTATATTTAATAAACTATATAAAGAAGTAATTTATAATAATCATAATAAAACTAGATTTTATAATAACTAAGATAATTTTAAGCAGTTAAAATATTATAAATTTAGCTACTTTAAAATAAAAACTAATGGAAAAAGAGGAGATTTGATATGAAAACTTTAGGATTTATTGGTTCAGGAAATATGGGAAGTGCAATGATAGGTGGTATAGTAAAATCAGAATTAGTAAAAGCAGAAGATATAACTATATCAGACTTAAGTCAAGTTGCTTTAGATAAAGTAAAAGAGCAATTTAAGGTAAACACTACAACTGATTCAAAGGTGGCTGTTGCAAACTCTGATGTGGTAATAGTTGCACTTAAACCTAATATATGCGAAAAGGCTTTAACACCACTTAAAGAATTAATAGATGCAAATAAAATAATAGTATCAATAGCAGCAGGTAAAACTATAGAAAGCCTTGAAAGTTTTATAGGCTCAGATAAAAAAATAGTAAGAGTAATGCCTAATACTCCAGCTCTTGTTGGAGAAGGTATGTCAGCTCTTTGTAAAAATGCAAATGTAACTGATGAAGAATTAAACATGATTAAAGCTCTATTTGAATCATTCGGAGAAGCAGAAATAGTAGCAGAATATTTAATGGATACAGTTACAGGTATTAGCGGTTCTTCCCCTGCATATGTATTTATGTTTATAGAAGCTATTGCAGACGCAGCAGTACTAGCTGGTATGCCAAGACAACAAGCTTATAAATTTGCATCTCAAGCCGTGATGGGTTCAGCTAAGATGGTTCTTGAAACTGGAAAACATCCAGGTGAATTAAAAGATATGGTTTGTTCGCCAGCAGGAACTACTATAGAAGCAGTTAGAGTGTTAGAAGAAGAAGGATTTAGATCAGCAGTTATAAAATCTATTGTTGCTTGTATAGATAAATCTAAAGATCTGAGCAAATAGTAAATTTTAAATCAAATAAAAAAGAGGCAACCTGATTCGAAGTTGCCTCTTTTTATTTGATAAGTTTATTTCATCTCAATATCTCCCATACTACTATAAAGATTAATTATACTTTCTGTCTTATCGCCAATAATACCATCATAGCTTGAACCATCTCCACTATCATTAATATCATTTGAGAGTTTAAGGCTCGACTGAATTTTTCCTAAGTCCGTTTTAGCTTTTACACTTCCAGCAAGTTCAGATGTAGTAATATTACCAATTTGTGTAGATACAGAGATTTTATTTACATTAACTGATTCTATCTTAACTTTTCCAGTATCAGATGTTGCACTTAAAGACACTACATTACTGTCAGGAATACCAATATATAAAGTTTTGGGAGAAGATAATTTAACTCCACCTTTAGGCGTAGGTATATCAATTAGAAGAGTATTTTCTTTTTGTACAATTAAATCTCCATCATAACCAACAATAGAAGCGGTTACATTATTACCACTTGTTTTCTGAATGACAATATCATTTCCTGATGTTTTAATAATGATATTGTCAATTTCTCCAACTTGAGCAGTATCAGTATTTTTTGTTTTATCACTGCACCCAGCCATTCCTACACAAATTGTAGCTAATAAAGTAATTTTCCAAAAAAAGTTTTTCATAATTAAACACGACCTTTCAAAAATTTCATTATAATATTCTTATCTGAAATAGATTGTACTAACATTCCAAATAAAGTTAGAAGGATGAATAGTGTAAAGTAAACTATGATTTGATTTGATTGTACACCTAAGAAGTCAAACCTCCACATATTGTTGATTGGACCAAAATAGATAAGGGCAATATATAAGCCTTCAAACATCTTACGGTTTCCTGCCAATGTACCAAGTACAAGTGCCAATGTAGGAATAAAGAGTGCACCTGACATCCATGCAGTAAAATGTTGCCATTGTCCATCAACAGCAAAATGAAGCAGAATACCACTTGAAGTAAGCAAAGCAGTTATGATACCTGCCATCCAACTTACAAACCATTTTGTCAATTTTGAACAGCTTGAAGAAATCAACTGTGTAGTATTATAAGCTTTTTCACGACAACCCATCTGTGACCATACTTCAATAGGCAATAGCATGATTAGGGAAATCCACTTTAATCCATCACCAATTACAACAAAATAGCTAAGAATAATTGCAACTAAGAACAATATATACCACCAAAGCGACTTGCCAAATAGCATTATTTTAATTTCACCTCTTAATAAAGTTAAGAAGTTGGTATGATTACTTCTTTTAACTGGTGAAAGTGTCAATGTATGGTTGCGGTTGGATATGATAGATTGTGGTGTTATTCTATTTTTTCTATTTTTAATATTACGTGGAGTACGAAAGCGATCAAAAACTATTGTTGATACAACAACTAAAGCAAAAGCAGTACATACCCAAAACACCCTGCTAAGAATAAAATCTTGATGCCAAATAATGCCATTCCATTGGAAAGTAGGAATTATCCCATTATTTGGATAGTAACCAAAACTTGCCGCATTTGGCAGGCCAGGGAATACCAGTTGTGCACCATTTAACATTTGATTTAGTATATAGCCTATACCAAATATATCAAATGAGTTTCCTGGTGAAGCGACTGAAACACTAGATAATGTTATCCATATAATAAATATAATAATATTGCCAAAAACTCCCTTGAGACAAGGAACAACGTCCATTAGCACAGTCAATGCAGAGAGGATTAATAAATAAGGAATAGTAATAATCAATAATGGAGCAATATAAGCACCAATCTGGATTGTTAAGCTTTCTTGTCTAAAAAATTGCATTAAGATTACTGCAACTGTAAAAATCAATACAGAGGATAACAACACTGCAAAATTGCAAAGAAATTTTGAGTTAATATAACGAAGTTTACTAATCGGTGCACTTGCAACTGATTGACCGATTTTCAGCCTTCTGTCCTCTGATACTTGACTGCGAAGAAGATAAAAACCTGGTAGCCAAAGTAAAATTGTTGGTAGAATAGTTGAAATTGCGCCAAGCCATGCAGAATTATAAATACCTCGTATACCACCAAGATAAAAAATCTGATAACCATCAGACATATCTGGAACACATAAGAAACCTAGAAGGATACTAATGGCAACTGTCAAGAGATAATTTGTACTCCTAATTTGCCTAAGTAATGTATACCTGATTAATACCACTAAGTTTTTCATGCTAATACCTCCATTTTTCCAGTTAACCCTAAGTAAGCGTCTTCAAGCGTAGGATAGGTTTGAGATGCGTTTAATAAAGGTTTGTTTTCAGAAACAATACGAACATGAATACCATCAGTACGCTGTGCTGAATTGCTTACAATAAATTTTCGTTGTATTTCATCCAGCTTATTTACAGGTATTATAGAATTCCATACTTTTCCATTTGTTTCTTGTATAAGTTGTTCTGGTGCTGTAGAAGCAAGGAGTTTCCCTTTATCCATTACAACTATATTAGTAGCGATTGACTCTATATCACTTACAATATGAGTTGACAAAATAATGATTCGGTCAGCAGCAAGCGAAGCAAGTAGACTACGAAATTGAATACGTTCTTCGGGGTCAAGTCCTACAGTTGGTTCGTCAATAATCAATATTTTTGGGTCATTTAAAAGAGCTTGCGCAATACCTACTCTTTGTTTCATGCCACCAGAAAAACTACCTAGATATTTTTTACCTGTATCAGAAAGATTAAGGCTAATCAACAAATCCTTTATACGTTTTCGAGCTGTTCTCATATTTAAATTTTTCATAGCAGCCATGTACTCTAAAAATTCTGTTGCGCTCATGTTTGGGTAAATACCGAAGTCTTGTGGCAAATATCCAAGTACACAGCGTAAATCATTAGGTTTTTTAGAAATGTCATGTCCCTCAAAAAAGGTGTTTCCACTTGTAGGTTGGTCGATGGTCGATAATATGCGCATTAGCGTAGATTTTCCAGCTCCATTAGGACCAAGTAAGCCAGTTACCCCTTTTTTAAATGTAATATTAATACTATCAATTGCTACTTTGTTGCCATATTTTTTTGTAAGATTTTCAACTGTAAGCATCTTTCTAACCTCCTGTTTTTGTCTATGAAATTAGAATATATGATGAAAACCACAAACAGGTAACAGGAAAACCACAAATAGGTAAAACTAAATGGACATAATTGTTAGAGATTTTTTTGTGTGTTAAAATAAGTCCATAGAACTTTGAAAGGAAGTGAGACTATGCAAAAAGAAAAAATCTTGATTGTTGATGATGAGGTGGGCTTGCTTGAACTTCTTAAGATTACATTGAAAAAGGAGCATTTTTCAGATATAACCTGTATAACTACTGCAACAGAAGCATTGGCAAATATTCATAGCATCAATTATGACTTAATTGTATTAGATGTAGGGTTACCTGACTTTTCTGGCTTTGACTTGTGCCAAGAGATACGACGCTATACGTTGTCACCAATTATCTTTTTAACTGCTAGAGATAGTACGCTTGATAAGCTATCAGGGCTTTCTATTGGCGGCGACGATTATATTACAAAGCCTTTTGAGCCTTTAGAAGTAGTTGCACGCGTGAAGGCAATTCTGCGTCGACAACAATATGCAAAGGAAATGGCAGAAATTCAAAATACTTCTGTTAAAATATATGATTATGGGAGATTTATACTGAATGAGGATAATGCTGTTTTAACGATTGATAGTATTCAGATTGACTGTACCGCAAAAGAATATGACTTGCTTTTGTACTTCTGCAAAAATCCTAATAAAGTATTTACTGCTTCACAATTATATGAAACAGTATGGAATGATTTAAGTGTGGGAGACGAAAAGACAGTTTCTATGTTAATTTCACGTTTAAGGAAAAAGTTGAGAGATGAGAAATCACCATTGATGATACAAAATTTGCGGGGGATTGGCTACAAATTTATTCCACCAGAGAAAGAGGTTATATTATGAAGTTACGCTTAAGGTTTATTTTCTTTTTCGTTGGCGGTTTAATCATCTTTATTATGCTAACTGGTATGTTTGTATTGTTATGTTCTGAATACTTAATTCCAATACTTACAGATGGTGAAGAATCATCTTATATACTGGATATTTTATCTATATTGCTTCCCTTTATAATAGGTGGCATTTTGTTTGGCTTGTTTTTTGTCAATCCATTAGCATATATGATTTCACTTATAAGGAAATTAACCTCTAGAGATTACATTTTGTCAGATATGGATAACAGGTTCTATAAACAAAGTGGAAAATTAAAAGCTTGCTATTTCTTGTACCGAGAATTAATTTCAGATATATATGTTTTGGCAAATGAATTGGAGTCAACAGAAAAAGAGCGTAAGAACTTAGAAGAGGCAAAAACAAATTGGATTGCTGGAGTGTCGCATGATTTAAAAACTCCACTTTCCTATATAACAGGTTACTCTGCATTGCTCCTCGATAGTGAAAAAGGATGGACTGCTACAGAACAGGCTAAGTTTTCATGTGAAATACATGATAAAAGTGTGATTATTAAAGAACTAATTGATGATTTAAATTTGTCTTTTAAATTGGATACTTTTGGCGAATCATATCCTTTAAATAAGCAAAAATTCAATATTGTAGACTTTGCAAAAAGACTCTTAGCTGACATTGCCAACAATCCAAAGGCTATGGGGTATGATTTTAGTTTTCAAAGTAATGCAGATGTTATACAAATAAATGCAGATGAAAAGTTATTGTATCGTGCCATTCAGAATGTCATCATGAATGCTGTTTTACACAATCCACAAGGAACGAGTATTGAAATTGATATTTGCTTGAACATGGAGGAAAACTGTGTTTCTTTTACTATTACGGATAACGGAGTAGGTATGAATAAAAATACGATTGAAAATATATTTGCTAGGTATTATCGACCAGACGAAAATGAAAATGTTAGTGGTGGTTTGGGGCTATCTGTAGTGAAAAACATAATAGAAGCCCACAGTGGAACAATTAATGTAAGGAGTGAAAAAGGAGGTGGAACAACAGTTGAAATAATACTACTAAATTAACTGTAAGAATACAGTTAATTGTTGAGAAATGTTCTAACCTTAAAATAAAAATGGTATAGCACTTAATTATGCTATACCATTAATTCTTCTAAAAAATTTTTCTATCAGTCACTATCCGTTAGGAGATAGTACCGCAATTTACTTTTAACTATAGGATACCTATATGTTAATGTATCCTGCTTTTTTTGTTATTATCTTCATCTACTGAGCAAGAATTAGAACTTGGACATCCAGAGCAACCAGAACATCCACTACAGCTACTTCCATTTTTTGTAGATTTAAATTTATTAAATAAAATTAAAAATGCAAGAACTATAATTATTCCACCAATTAAAGCTTCCATTATTGAATTTCCCATAAATAGTACTCCACCAATGCTTTTAACTATAAAAGCCATTATCCATGCTAATATAAATTGATATGCAAATGATGTAAACATCATCTTATTGCCATATTCTTTTTTCATAGTCGCAAGAGCAGCTATACATGGAGTATATAGAGCTGTAAATATTAAGAATGTATATGCAGTAACACCATTAAATATTGTTGGCAATACAACAGTCAAATTACCATATAGTATATTCAGAGAGTTTACCACTATTTCTTTTGCTCCAAGACCACTTAAGATAGCAACTGAAGTTCTCCAGTCATCAAAACCAAGAGGTTTAAATATAGGAGATATAATATGCCCTATAGTAGCTAAAAAGCTTACATTTATGTCTTCTGTAAATCCAAATACATTAAATGAAGAAAGTCCCCAAATAACAACTGACATTGCAAACATGACAGTAACAACTCTTATTAAAAATCCTTTTGATTTATTCCAAGTATTTTTAATAAGTGCATCTATAGTAGGTATTCTATATTCTGGTAACTCTAATATAAATGGTTCAGATTCTGTCTTAAAAGCTGTTTTATTTAAAACTAGTGCAACCACAATAGCCATAACTATACCAACTAAGTATAATGATGTAGTTACTAAAGCAGCATTGTGTGGGAAAAAGATAGCTACAAATAATGCATATATAGGTAACTTTGCTCCACAAGTCATAAGTGGTGCAATAAGAGCTGTAACTCTTCTGTCTTTTTCACTTTCTAGTGTTCTAGTTGCCATTATAGCAGGAGAAGAACATCCCATACCCATAACTATAGGTATAAAAGCTTTACCAGATAGACCAACCTTTCTCATAACCTTATCCATCAAAAATGCTGTTCTTGACATATATCCACTATCTTCAAATATAGATATACCAAAGAATAATGTAAATATTAAAGGGAAGAATGGTAAAGTACCACCAACACCTCCAATTATCCCATCAACAATAAGTGATTTAAACCATGGACTAGAGTTAGCTAACATATCACTAACAGGTGTAGATATATAAGCCTCTATAAGGCCTGCAAAGCCTTCTTGAAGTGGTCCTCCAACCCAATCAAAGGTGAACTTAAATAAAAGAAACAATACACCAATAAATATTGGATAGGCTAATATAGGATTTAAGACTATATTGTCTATTTTATCACTGATAGATTTTTTGTGTGTATATGTAGTCTTTGTACATCTTGATAAGATAGATTCCAATTTTTTATATGTTTCTGTTTCACTTCCAAAGTCTGTTTGATATTTAAATGATTTTTTAGTAGCATCTTTAATTTCTGCTTCTATTTTTTCTACGCCATCTTTCTTTTTTGCGATGATTGGAACAACGATTACTCCAAGTTCTTCACTTAATTTTTTATCATCTATATTAACACCTTTAGATTCTGCAATATCTAACATGTTAAGCAGTATAACTATAGGTTTATTAAATTGCATAAGTTGAGTCGTTAAGTAGAGATTTCTTGATAAGTTAGAAGCATCTACTACATTTACTATTACATCAACATCTTCATTTTCTAAATATGACTTAGAAACCTTTTCTTCATTTGAGAAAGTATCCATTGCATATATACCAGGTAAATCTACAACCTTTATTTCTTTCCCAATAAATCCTTCTTTTTTTTCAATAGTAACACCAGGCCAGTTACCAACATACTGATTTGAACCTGTAAGTAGGTTGAAAACAGTAGTCTTACCAACGTTTGGGTTTCCTAATAATGCTACATTAATCACAGGTAGCTCCTCCTCTATTATTGTAAAGAAATATTTTTAGCATCAGATTTTCTAATAGCTAGGTCAAATCCTCTAAATCTAATTATAATTGGGTCTCCAAATGGGGCAACCTTTTTAACTTCTATTTCAGTACTATTTATACATCCAAGTGCAAGTAATCTTTTAGATAATTTAATATCTCCATCTATATTATTAATAAGTCCTTTTTCTCCTATTTTCAAATCGTAAACAGTCATTATTAACACCTCCTAATGAAATTCATTATCATTAAAATTGTAACAAGTATGATACAAAAAGTCAAGGATTATAGGGGGAATTACAAGTTCAAATTACTGATATTTATTTTAGATATATTATAGAATATTTTAGTCTAAATTAGGTGTTTTTATATATTTTGTATTATAATGTAATATGATATATAAAATTTGGAGGAGTTAACTCAATGAAAACTAGAAAAATGACATTTTTAGGTCTTATGATAGGATACAGTTTAGCCTTATATATATTAGAGACGTATATACCAAACCCTCTTATAGTTATATTTCCAGGAGCAAAATTGGGTTTGAGTAATATTATAACTTTAATTTCATTAATGTTGTTAGGTATCAGAGATACTGTTATAATTGTTACTATCAGGGTAATTTTGTCATCAATATTTGCAGGTCCTCTATCTTATCTTTTATTTAGCATAGGAGGAGCTTATTTGAGCCTTTTATTTATGTATTTAGCAAGTAAAATAAAGGGATTATCAATGATAGGAATAAGTATTTTAGGGGCAATAGGGCATAATATAGGTCAATTAATAGTTGCAAGTTTAATAATAGAAAATATACTTGCTATAGGATACTTGCCATTTATGTTGATGGCATCATTAGTAACGGGTATGTTTGTAGGATTAGTATCTAGATATACAGTACCCAAATTAAAGCATTTTTATAGTAAGTTTTATTGACATAATATTGACAAAATATAATATTGTTTGATAAAATGTATATAAAAATATACAAATTTGTAATAGTGGTGATTATTATGGCGAACAATGAATTAGAAACGTTAAAAAATGAAATTGAAGCAGTTAGGGAAGAGATAAATACATACATAGAATATCCAGAAATATTTCAAGAAGAGCTCGTAGAATCAAGTAAGAAAATAGATATATTAATAAATAAATACATGTACTTAAGCAAATAGCCCACAGTTGTGGGTTTTTTTGTATTAAAAATTAACAGATATTACTATTTCTCATATATTAATAATAATATTAAGAATAAGATATTATCTCTGATATAGAAATTATCTGTATGATATGATGTAGAAGTTATTTATATGATATAAATTATAATTGGGTCAGGAGGTTTTATATTATGGGCGATATAGGAACTAAGGAGATAGCAATAAGATTATTATTAGCATTAGTTATAGGAGGAATAATAGGGCTAGAGAGAGAAAAGATAAGGCAGTTTGCAGGATTTAGAACACATATATTAATAGCGATAGGTTCTTGTATTACTTCAATAACTTCAATCCAGTTATTGTCTGACTATAGTTTGTATACAAATGCTGACCCAGCAAGAATGCCTGCTCAGGTACTATCTGGAATTGGTTTTTTAGGTGCAGGAGCAATTCTAAAGAACAAAGGTGGAGTGAAGGGGCTTACTACAGCCGCTGGTATGTGGGCAACTGCATGTATTGGTATAGCAGTTGGATATGGTTATTATGAGTTATCGATTTTAGGATGGCTGTTTGTAATGATAGCATTATTTGTGCTTAGGATATTAAATACGTTTCTATTTAGCCAAGAAAAAAATGTATTGATATTAAAAATAAATAATTTAGATTCAATACCTTTTTTATATGATAAATTTGAAAAAAATCAACTTATTGTAAGGAATATGGAAATAGAATGTCGTAGCGAAGAATATTGGAAAGTTAACTTTTTTATATCTTATGATAAGAGAATACACTTACATGATGTTATGAAAGAAATAAATATGATAGAAGGAGTAATAAATGTAGATTATTTGGACTAAAATATATACAATATATTTTGTAAAGCAAATAAAATATAAAAATGAATTAAAATAGAGGTGTATAATATGGGAACTGATAGAAGTACAATAGAAGAAAAATACAAATGGAAAATAGATAAGATGTACTCTACAAAAGAAGATATTGAAAAAGACATAAGTAAAGTAAAAAATCTTATTCAAGAAGTAAAAGAATACAAAGGTAAACTTTCTGAGAGTAAAGAAAATTTATACGAAGTATTAAGTATCTCTGAAAATGCATCTAGAATTATCCAAAATCTATATGTATATACTCATATGAAACAACATGAAGATACTAGAATCAATGAAAATCAAGGAAGAGCCACTAAGACAGAAATGCTATCAACTGATTTAGGAGTGGCTACTTCTTATGTAGTTCCAGAAATACTGTCTATAGAAGAAGACAGATTAAATGAATATTTAAAGGATGAGAAGTTATCATTTTATACAAAATATATAAAAGATATATTGAGAGATAAGCCTCACACTTTGAGTGAAAGAGAAGAAGAAATACTTGCAGCTACATCTGAATTATCAACAGTTCCAGAAAATGTATATGATATGTTAGCATATGCAGATATGGAATTTCCTGAGATAGAAGATGAAAAAGGTAATAAGGTTAAACTTTCTCATTCAAACTATTCTTTATTTATAAAAAGTAAAAATGGAAGAGTTAGAAAAGAAGCCTTTGAAGGAGAATTTTCTACTTATGGAAAATACAAAAACACATTTGCTTCAACACTTTATGGTGGAATAAAGTCAGAGATATTTTATGCAAAAACTAGAAAATATAATTCAGCAATAGAAGCGTCTCTATTTTCAGATGATGTAAGCTTAGATGTTTATAATAACCTTATATCAGCAATAGATGAAAGTCTTCCTATTTTAAATAAGTATGTTGAACTTAAAAAGAAGTTCTTGGGATTAAATGAAATACACATGTATGACTTATATGTTCCTCTAACTGATAAATTTGATATGGATATACCTTATGAAAAAGCACAGAGTATTATATTAGAAGCACTTAAGCCTTTAGGAGAAGAGTATTTAAAAGTTATAAAAAATGCATTTGAAGAAGGATGGATTGATGTATATGATAATGAAGGTAAAAAAGGAGGAGCTTACTCTTGGGGAAGCTATGATTCACATCCTTATATACTAATGAGCTATAAAAATGACCTTAATTCTTTATTTACATTAATTCATGAATTAGGTCATTCTGTCCATAGCCATTATTCAAGAACAAGTCAGCCATTTTTATATTCAGATTATAAAATATTTGTTGCAGAAGTTGCATCTACATTAAATGAATTACTTCTTATAAATTATTTATTAGAAAATTCTAAGTCTAAAGATGAAACTATATATCTATTAAATTACTATTTAGAACAATTTAGGACTACAGTTCATAGACAAACTATGTTTGCTGAATTCGAAAAAATTGTACATGAAAGAGTAGAAAGTGGAGAGCCACTTACTGCTGATGAATTTACTGACATATACTATAAATTAAATGAGAAGTATTATGGAAAATCTGCAATAGTAGATAAGCAAATAGGGATAGAGTGGGCAAGAATTCCACATTTTTATTCAAATTTCTATGTGTATAAGTATGCTACAGGATTTTCTGCTGCAAGTGCGTTAAGTCAACAGATACTTTCAAAAGGTAGCACTGCTGTAGACAGATATATAAACTTCTTAAAGAGTGGAGGGTCAGAGTATCCTTTGGAACAACTGAAATCTGCTGGTGTAGATATGACGAAAAAACAATCGATAGAAGAAGCTTTAAATGTGTTTGACAGTTTAGTTAATAAACTAGAAAAAGAATTATAAAATATGATAAATTAATAGCTTAGATAAAAAATATGAGAATATTATATGATGTATTATACTGGTGTTGATTGAAAAATACTTAAAAAAATTAATCTAATTTTAAATATACTATATAAAATTAAATCTTTACATGCATTTAACAATATTTACATTTACTTAACCTCGCTCTAATATTCACTTAACAAAAAATATGTATTATTAAAATATAGCAAATATGAAAACAAAAAAATTAAAATATAAGCGGGGGTAAGTAAAATGTTCAAAAAGAAAATAGGAGTTCTTTTAGCTAGTACAATGTTGGTTGGAGTCTTAGCAGTAGGGTGTGGTTCAGACTCTGGAGGTTCAGGAGATTCAAATAAAGTTTCTGTTTCAGGTTCAACTTCAATAGGGCCTCTTATGGAAACTATCGGAGAGAAGTTTCAGGAAAAAAATCAAGGTGTTAGTGTAGAAGTACAACAAATTGGTTCTTCTGGAGGTATAAAAAATGCAATAGAGGGAACATCTGAAATAGGTATGAGTTCAAGAGATTTAAAAGATGAAGAAAAAAGTGCTGGATTAAAGGAAACTAAGATAGCAATAGATGGTATAGCATTAATAACTAATAAAGACAACCCAGTAAAAAATCTTACAATGGACCAAATAAAAGGTATATACACAGGGAAGATAACTAACTGGAAAGAAGTTAACGGAAATGATGCACCAATAGTAATAGTATCAAGAGAAGAAGGTTCAGGAACTAGAGATGGATTCCAAGAAATTGTAGGATTCAAGTCAGAAGAACTAACTAAAGATGCACAAATAAGTGATGGTTCAGGAAATATAAAAACTACAGTTGAAGGAAATAAAAATGCTATAGGATATATATCATTTGGATATGTTGATGAGAAAGTAAATAGTTTAAAAGTAAATGATGTTGATGCAACTGATGCTAATGTAATAGCTAATAAATATCCAATATCAAGACCATTTATATTAGTTAATAAAGAAGATAACTTATCAGAAAAAGGTAAAGCTTTGATAGATTATATATTGAGTGATGAAGGACAAGCACTTGTTTCAGAAAAAGGATTCATTAAAGTTAATAAATAAGATAAAGTTAATCAATAAGATAAAAATTTAACACAAAATAAATATATGATACCCTGCAAAGTCAGCTTATAAAAATGCTACTATAACTTGCAGGGTATTGTCTATTATTAATGATAGAAATATAAACATTTTTAAATAAAAAAAATATATTGTTAGAACATTATATTTAAAAAATATGTAAATATTGACAAGATAATATTACGATGTTAGAATAGAAAGGAAATTTATCAGAACAATTTAAACAAGTTTAATTAAAATATTTTAGAAACTGAGAAGTATATCTTATTATTGGGCATCTAGAGGTATATGGAGTTAGTGGTGCAACCGGCTATGAATATAATTTTATATTGCATAGCCTTTTTTTGTTTTAAATTTAACATAGTTGATATAAAATTTGAAAATGATAAGCATTAATAACTTTGTTTATATGTATAAATGGCTATATTTAGCCAAAGTAGCCCTTTGTTGGAAAAGGGATATTTTTAAAAAAGTATAACGTAATTATAATGAAAAAATAAAAACTTTATAATTAATTGAAATACATAATATAATTTTTTTATAACAATATATTTACCAAAATAATACAATTTATTTTATATTATAACCATATAAATCGCATAAATCAATACTCAAGCTGGCTAATGGACAAGTTTCTATAAATATCGTATATTGATGATATATAATGACTTTAAGTTCCATTTTCCAACAATCGGAGACTTTGATTAGTATTTAATAATGAAAGCTTAATATTTAAGACAATGTTCAAGAATTATTCAAAAATACTTAAGTTTTATAGTCTAGTTTGTAAAGATATTATAAAATAATAATATTAGTTAGATAAAAGGTAAAACATTATAATTTGTAATACTTATAACTTTAGATTATGATTAAAATATTTTTGAATGGAGTGGTGTAATGTATAACTTATTGGTTGTGGATGATGATGTTGATATTTTAAACATAAATCAAATTTATTTTTCTAACATAGGTTTTAATGTATACACAGCAGAGACTGCCAAAAGTGCAATGAAGATAGTAGAAAATATAGTTTTAGACTGTATAATACTAGATATTGCATTACCAGATTTAGATGGATATAAAATATGTAATGCTATAAAAGAAAAGGTTAACATACCTATAATATTTTTATCTAATTATGAACATGAAGATGAAAGAGTTCAAGGTTTTTTATCTGGAGGAGACGATTATATAACAAAACCATATAGCTTAAAAGAACTTGAACTTAGAATCTATGCTCGGATGAGGCAATATAAAAACATTACATCAGTTCCTAATGTGTTAAAGTTTTCATCTCTAGTAATAAATGTAAATTCAAGAAAAGTAACTTTTGATGAAAAGAGTATTGACTTAACCACCATGGAGTTTGAAATATTATTATTTTTAGCTGAAAATAAAGAACAAGTATTTTCAAAAATAGAGATATATAATCAAGTTTGGAAAATGCCTGATGTTGGAGATCAACATACTGTACAAGTTCATATTGCACAGATGAGGAAAAAAATTAATTCTTTAAGCAGAGAGCATCAATATATTCAAACCGTATGGGGAAAAGGATATAAGTTTGTGCCATAAGCAAGATAATGTAAGCAATAAATAATTCTTGTTTTATCATTTAATATTACTACAAAAGAAAGAGATGTGGTTAATGCAATGAAAAAGTCTAATGTACTAAAAGGAACTCTCATTGTATTGATAGTCTCTCTGTTGGCAATAACAGGATTAAATTTTCTGTATAGATATGATAATAAATATACATATAAGTCTATTAGAGCAAGTGATGGAATTTTAACTATAGATGAGGACACTTTTTCTAAAAATAAACTTGTTTTTCTAATAGATGATTGGGAATTTTATAACCATAAGATATTTAAGCCAAAAGATTTTATAGAGAAACATGTAAAACCAGAATACATTTTTATAGGACAATATCCAGATTTTTCTATGAGAAAAGAAAAACAATCTCCCTATGGAAATGCAACTTATCGCATGAGGATAAAAAATGAAGGTAAAGACAAAGTACTAAGCCTAGAACTTCCAGAAATTTTTTGTTCAAGTGAAGTTTGGATAAATGGTGAGATGGTCTCTAAGTTAGGAGATATAGGTACAGAAAGATATAGGCCTAAAATTAAAAATATAGTAGTAAGCTTTGTTGCAAAGAAAGATACAGAAATTATAATCAATGTTTCCAATTTCTCACATTATTATAGTGGTTTATATTATCCACCTGCGTTAGGAAAAACAAAAGATGTAAGTAATATGATATTTTATAGATTACTTTTTTATAGTATCATTTGTTTTACAACTATTGCAATAGCTATATTTTCTCTATCTGTTTGGGCACTTTCAAAACAAAGCAAGCTATATTTATACTTTGGATGTATGTGTATTTTTTTTGCTATACATGTATCATATCCTTTTATACATTTAATGGGGCTTCCTTTAGTAAACTTTACATATGCAGTTGAAGATTCGTCATACTTTATAGCAGTTTTATGTATTATTTGTATAAATGGAAACATATCCAAAATTGAGAGAAATAAAGTATATAGATTTTTAATTTTACCATTAGGAATTACTATGTGTATCATATCCATTGTGATACCAGTTATTCTTCTTCCATATGATATATACTTTGTTAATATCTATGGAAAATTAATAGACATATATAAATATATTGTATTTATTTATATATTGATGTCTTCAATAGTTTCAATTTATAAAAAAACATACTCTGAGCAATTAAGCTCCTATATTTTAGTTTCAGCAAACATAGTGTTTGGTGTCAGTATATTATTTGATGTAGTGACTAGTAATAGGTTTGAACCTATATTTACAGGATGGCAAACAGAATACTGTGGGTTTTTAATAGTTATTTTATTTTCTATTATGATGATAAATAGAAATAGAATAATAATAAAAGAAAATGAAAAACTTACACAAAATCTTGAGCATGAAGTTGAAGTAAGAACTAATGAACTTACAACACTATTAAATGAACGTAAAAAATTCTTGGCAGACGTAGCACATGATTTAAAGGCACCTGTTTCAGCTATACAGGCATTTATAGATTTAATAAAGGTTGGGAATATTCATGTAGATGAAGAGACAAGAACCTATCTTTATGCCATAAACCAAAAATCAAATGAAGTGCAAAATAGAGTACGTAGTTTACAAGAATTTACATCACAAGATAAAAACATTGGTCTTAGTGAAAAAATATGCCTAAATGACTTTATTAAAGAGGTATATGAAAATAATTTACCAGATACACAAGCATGTGGTGTAAATTTTGAAGTTTATATATTAGATAAAAAAATATATGTAAAAGTAAATAAAGAAAGATTGGCTAGAGCATTTGAAAATTTAATTTATAATGCTTTAAGCTTTACTCCATTTGATGGGAAAATAATTTTGTCAGTGAATAAAGAAGATGGATTTGCAATTATTAAAATTTCTGATAATGGCAAAGGGATACCAGCAGAAAATATACCAAAGATATTTGACCGATTCTTTACAGAAAGGGACAATAATACTTCAAAAGGTCAAGGCTTGGGATTATATATTGTTAAATCCATTATAAGAGAACATGAAGGAGAGATTTTTGTAGATTCAGAGTTAGGAAAAGGAACTGTTTTTACAATAAAATTAAGTTTATGTTCTTTATAATAAATGATTATTTAATATAAAAGAATAATGATATTTAGGAGTGATTATAATGCAAACTAAGATATTAATAATAGACGGAGACAAGAATAATTGCCAGGAATTAAAAAATTTCTTGGAGCAAAAAGGACTAAATGTAGATTTGGCGTATAACTGTGAAGAAGCTATTGGAAAAATATTTAGCAATAGATACGATTTGATATTTTTAGAAATAATCTTAACTGATGGTGATGGATGGACTTTATGTAAAAAAATTAGAAATGTAACTACGTGTCCAATTGTTTATATGACTTATATAAATGAAGACCAAAGTATTTTAAATGCTTTAAATTCTGGCGGTGATGATTATTTAATCAAACCTTTAAATTTAGAAATACTATATGCAAAGGTAAAAGCAATTTTAAGAAGAGTAAATTCATACATAAATAACAATGAAAATAATACAAAATTAGAAGAATACAATAGAACAAGTGGCGTAATAAAATTAGAAGATAAAATAATAAAATTAACTCCAACAGAAAACAAGTTGTTGAACTATTTTATAGAGAATCCTGAAAAGACCTTAACTACGAAGGAGATATATGAACATGTATGGTTAAATGAGTATCTAGAGGATAACTATAGTGTAGTAGTTGCAGTGAACGGACTGAGAAAGAAAATAGAGAAAGATTATAAAAATCCTCAAAAAATCATAACAATAAGAGGGGCAGGGTATTATTTTAATAAGGAATAATAAATACGTATAAATAAACATAAATAAGTGTTAAAACGTGCAGTTTTAGCGATATTTAAAATAAGTTATTATAAAATAACTGACTGACATTTAACTGACAAAACCTATTTTTTTAGGTTTAACTGACATTTAACTGACAGTCAGTTTTAATTATTTAAACAGAAGTTTACTTAGATTGTCAGAAGCTTCTTTGTCCATTTCTTCAAGCACATGAGAATATCTATTCATAGTTATTTTTATATCTGTATGACCTAATCTTTCTGAAACAACTTTCATGTTAGTGCCTCCTAACAAAAGCAAACTTGCGTTTGTATGTCTTAAATCATGTACTCTAATATTTCTTAAATTATTTCTTTTGATAAAGTTGTGAAAAGTTTTACTTAATGCAGTTGGTATCCAAGGATTAAAATTTGTATTTAGACATACTAAGTTATTTTCATTTATAAGTGTACCTTGCAATTTCATTTTGTTTTGTTTTAATTTTTCTATTTTTAGTTTTTCAACTAACTCTTTTGGAACTGATAAAGTTCTTTTTGATTTTGTAGTTTTTGGTTCTTTAAAAGTTATTTTACTATTTGCATATATGAGAATTTGATTAATATTTATTATACTATTATCTAAATCAACATCAGACCATCTAAGACCAGCTACCTCTCCAATTCTTAAACCTAACAGCAACATTAAGAGAATGGGTATCTCTATCAAACTATCTTTCAACTTCTCTATTAACAATAGTGTTTCTTCTCTATTATATATTTCAATTTCATATGTAACATTTTGGGCTGGCAATTTTACAAAAACACAAGGATTTTCAGATATTTCTTTTAGTCTATAAGCTTCTTTTAAAACAGAAGATAGAAAATTATATCTAACTTTTGCAGTTGATGATGCAGAACCGTCAAAATTTTTATCTATAAAGATTTGAAGAAGGCTAGGGTTTACATCTATCAATATTGTATCTTTAAAAAAAGGCTCTATATAATTTTTAACCCACGATTTTCTATTTACAGTTGTATAAGGAGACCATTTTTTTCCATTTGACATTATGTATTTATAACACCTTTCTACAAGAGTTGTCTTGCTTGGAGCAATAAACTTATTATTGTTTATAGTAGATTTTATTTCAATTAAATGTTTTTCAGCATCTTTTTTCTTTTCATAGCTTCCATAACTTTTCTGTTTTATTTTGCCACTTGTTCCTTCTACGTACTCCACATATACATAGAATTTTTCATTTCTTTTTCTTATAAAAGCTGATTTGATGTTCATGTGTACACTCCCTTTATAAGCAAATTTATATAAAAGAGCAGTTATGCTGCTCTAATTATATCTAATGAATATTAAGATGATTTTTCAAAGCTTCTTGAAGTATTTGAGAAAAATTAACTTTGTGTTTCTCAGCTTCTCTATTAAGCCACTGAGGAATAGTAAGAGTCTTTTTAACAGAGTAATTTTCTATAGCTTTACGGTGAATAGGCATATATATTTCTATTAAAGTAGGTATTTGATTTTTCTCTAAATTTAATTTATCTATAGTAGTTGCATTTGGGATTATGTCGTTATCTTCTTCCATATCATATAGATGTAGTCCAAGAGCTTCCTTTGCCATTTTTAAAGCTTCTTCTGTGGTATCTCCACATGTAAGACAACTAGGGAAATCGGGAAATTCTACAGAAATACCATCACTATCATAGCTTAGTATAGCTGGATATACATATATATCTTTTTTCATTTTATCAACTCCTTACAATTATATTATAAAACGTACTTATATACGTGTAAATAAAAAGTATAAATTAAGTTATAGATTTAAATGCTAAATTAATAAAAACAATACTCTATAATAATATTTTTAATCGACATATGTTTTCGGGATGAATATAAAATAATAATATATTATAAAAAAGATTATATAAATGAAAAAATACAAAAAAATATAATTAAAAAGACGATTAATAATATATGAAATTGGAAAAAATATCCAACTGTCTACAAAATCCGAGTTTTTTATTACAATTACGAGTTTTTTATTGCATGATTGGAATAAAAGTATTATCATGTAAGTAAGATAATTATCAAAGACAATTCTGAATAATCTAAAAATATTTCTAGAAATGAAAGGGTACAATTACATAAGTTTAATTGAAAATTGTTGGGAATTTTTAACTAAAAATAAGAACATAAGTTCTGTGTTGGGGGATGGTGTATGTGGTAGAGTTAGAAAAAAAGATAATAGAAAATGGCAAAACTTTAGATGGAATAAAGAACATAAGTGAAAATAAATTTGAGAAATATATGGAGTTGGTGAAAGAATTGCATAATAAAGAAAATAAAAAAGAAAGAGAGTAGTTTTCTCTTCTTTCTTATTTTTTCTCATTAAGTTCTTCTTCAAGAAATACTTTTGCTATTTTAAACATTTTTTCTTGACTAGAAGGACTTAATTCACTAATTAGTTTTAAAGCTTCTTTTATATCATCAGAAAAATTCAACTTCTCAATTAATTCTAACTCAACAGAATGCTCTGCGTTTCTTATATTTGTTCTACCTAGCAAATAATCAACAGATACATTAAATACATCTGCCAGTTTTGATAAAATTTCTTTGTCAGGAAATCTTTCTTCTGATTCATAATATCCAATAATTCGTCCTGAAATATTTAGTTTTTCGCCTAGTTCCTTTTGAGTGTAGTTTAATTCTTTTCTAAGTAATTTTAATCTTTTTCCGAACATATCATTCAACCTCCGATAAAAACAAACAAATTGTTCTATTTAGATTTAATATATCACAATTTTATTATCAACAGAAGAACTAAATAAAAAAAAGAACAAATAAAACAAAAACTGTTGACATAGAACAGTTAGTTCGATATAATGAGAATATAAAAAAGAACAGTTAGTTCGGAAAGGAGGTAACATGTTTAAGAGCAATTTAAAGTACTATAGAGAGCAAAACAAATTGACACAAAAAGAACTAGCTTTACAAGTAAAAGTTAGCAAAGAGTACATATCTCAAATAGAAAGAGGTATAAAAAATCCAGGCTTTTTTACAGCACAAAAGATAGCAAAAATTTTAGGAATTACAATAGATGAACTTTTTTTTAGAAATAAAACGAACTAACTGTTCTTTTTGAGAAGTTTAGCACTTTGAAAACTAAATATAAAATTTTTAAAAGGAGGCAGATAAACATGAATAATTTACAAACAATCAAAGAACAAGAATTATTAGGTAAAGATTTTAAAGTTTATGGAACTTTAGAAAATCCACTATTTTTAGCTAGAGATGTCGCTGAATGGATAGATTACAGCAAGACAAGCGAAGGATACTATAATACTTCTAAAATGCTAATGAGTATAGATGAAGATGAAAAAGTGACTATTACAAATAGTAATAGTGGTGGAAATAAATTATTTTTAACAGAAGATGGCTTGTATGAGGTCTTGATGCAAAGTAGAAAACCAATTGCTAAACAATTTAAAAAAGAAGTTAAAAAGATACTAAAAGAAATTCGTAAGACTGGAGGATATATACATACAACAAATGATATGTCAGACGAAGAAATAATGGCAAGAGCATTACAAGTAGCTCAAAGGAAAATAGAAAGTAAAAATAGAGAACTTGAAGAAAAAAATAGATTTATTAATCAAATAGCATCTTCGAAAAATAGTTTACTTGTAAGAGAAGTAGCTAAGGTGATTTCAAAAAGTAATGGAATAATAATTGGAGAAAAAAGGTTATATGAAAAATTAAGAGTATGGGGTTTAGTATTTAAAAATTCAACTGAACCAAAGCAATTTGCAGTAGATAAAGGATATTTAGAAACTATAGAAGGTACTAGAGAGACATCAACTGGTGTATTTACTTATAGAACAACAAGGGTTACAGGAAAAGGTCAGGAGTACATTTTAAAAAGATTATTAAAAGAAGAGGAAGAACAAATATCAATGTTAAGTTAAATAAAACTGGCACCTTGAAAACTAAATACAGAATATTCAATTAATATATAAAAGGAGGTTTGAGAATGAGTGTAGCATTACAGTTCATAGATACAGAAGATTTAGTAAAAGAGTTAATGGGACGAGATGATACAGTAGATTTCATTAAGATGTTTTTAGATAGAAAAGGAATTAAAAGAATGGAGTTAATGACTATAGGAGAATTTTGTGAGTACTTGAAAATATCTGATGTAACAGCTAGAAACATGGCAAGAGAAGCTATGGTAACAAAGGATTTTATTGCTTTAAAAATAAGAAGAAAGTACATGATTGATAGAATAACGTTTGAAGAATTTATTATGAAAAATGCAATGAAGGATAAGGATGTAATGAAAAAGAGAAAGGGGGTGATTTAGTTGAGTGTAAGAGTGCTGATAGCTTATATACAGTTCTGTAAGGATAAACAGATAAAAGCAGATTTTGAAGGTCTTAAAAAATACAACGAGAGGATAACATCATGAAAGTAATATATAAAAACAAAGTTTATAAAGTAGAACAGGACAAAGAGCTATATAAAATTACATACTACGATGAGCAGAAAAGTAACAAGAAGTTTAATAAAGATAAGAAAGTAAAAAGAAGTGCAGTAACAAGAGATATAGAGTTAGTTAACACATATTTACCAGTTAAATTAAAAATACAATAAGGGGGTAGTGATATGAAAATACTTGAAGTAAAATTTCCTACAGAAGCGCTTAAAGTAGGCAAAGCAATAAGAGTAACATGTG
>NZ_JAGWCS010000046.1:0-28993 GCF_020657705.1 Clostridioides sp. ZZV15-6598
AATCTAGTTGTTATAGATTGTAGATTTGACCTTATCAATAGAACTTATGGTATTGATTCTTATAAAAAAGGACATATAAAAGGTAGCTTTATCTTGGATATAGACAATGATTTATCATCTCCTACAAAAGAACATGGTGGTAAAAATCCTTTACAAGACCCTTTTATACTAAAAGAAAAGTTAGAAAAAATGGGTGTTGATAATGACACTACAATTGTAACTTATGATGATGGAGATTTAAATGGTGCTTGTAGACTATTCTTCCAATTAAAACACTTAGGTCTTGAAAATATCTATGTATTAGATGGCGGAATAACAGCTTTCGTAAAAGAAGGTGGAGAATTAGAAGAAAAAATAAATATTCCAAACTCTACAGACAAAAAAATTAATCCTAATGTAAATGACAATTTAGTTGTTCCAATGGAATATGTTAAATCTAAATTATATAACAAAGATACTATGATTATAGATTGTCGTGCTAATGAAAGATACCAAGGTTTAGTTGAACCTGCATATTCAAAAGCTGGCCATATACCTAGTGCAAAAAATTACTTTTGCAAGGATTTAATAAAAGGTGATTTTGAAAATGGCTCACTTAAAGATATGGAATTTTTAAAAGACTTCTTTAAAGATTTAAATAATTATGAAGAAATAATTCTATCTTGTGGTTCAGGAATATCTGCTTGTGTTAACAGCCTTGCACTTAGAGAACTTAATATACCTCATAAGATTTATGTTGGTAGCTTTAGTGATTGGATTAGCTATGATGACAATGAAGTTAAAACTGGACAAGAATAAAGTTAATAATAAATAAAACTAGAATATAATATCTTAGTTTTTTATAAAGGCGTTAGTCATTGTAGACTTTCGCCTTTTATTATCGTCATTTCATATAGTCTCCCATATTCATTTATTCATTAAATATATCTTTAGTTTACGATATTAAGGAACTGCAACATGATTAATAAACTGCAACATGACCATCACATCTTGATTCTGTTGCACAAACATAACTTTCTTGCTCTGTTTTGAAGATTATTTGTCCCCTACCCATATCGACATTATCATGAATTACTTTTATCTCATGACCTTTTTCAATAAGAGCATCTACCATAGGTCTTGACATCTCTGATTCAACTTCAATCTCTTTACCTTTTATCCACTGCCATCTTGGAGCATCTAATGCCTCTTGAGGGTTTAAACCAAAGTCTATCATACTCGTTAATACTTGAAGATGTCCCTGTGGTTGCATAAAAGCACCCATTACACCAAATGGACCTATTGCTTTATCATCTTTACCTAAAAAACCAGGTATTATTGTATGATAAGGTTTTTTAAATGGTTTTACTACATTGTGGTGTTTAGGGTCTAAGTTAAAATTATTACCTCTACTATGTAACGCAATGCCAGTGTTTGGTATTACTATCCCAGAACCAAAATTTATATAATTACTTTGTATATATGAAACCATATTCCCATCTTTGTCCGCAGTACAAAGATATACAGTTCCACCACAATATGGTTCTCCTTCTTTTGGATATAAAGCTTTTTTATTATCAATCAATAAACTTCTCTTTTTTGCATAATCTTGACTTAATAGTTCCTGAACCTTTACTTTCATATGTTCTATATCAGTTACATAGGTTTTAGAATCTGCAAAAGCCAGTTTTAAACTTTCTATAATCTTATGTATATCCTCAACATTTTCTATATCTCCTTTTATGTCCAATTCCTTTAATATATTTAATGCCATTAGGACTGTTATTCCATGTCCATTTGGTGGAATTTCAAATATTTTATATCCTTTATATTCTGTGCTTATAGGTTCTACCCATGTTGGATAAAAGCTCGCTAAATCACTTTTTCTTATAGCCCCATTAAATTTTCTAGAATACTCATCTATTTTCTCTGCTAGTCTACCTCTATAAAAACTTTCAGCTTGTGTATTTGCTATTTCTTCTAATGTATTAGCATGCTCTTCACATACAAATATGTCACCAGCTTCTGGAGCTTTCCCGTCCTTAGAAAACGTCTTAAACCATGGTTTAAATTCTTCCCCAATAAATTCTTTTTCATATAGTTCATAGGACTTTTTCCATACTTTTGATACATTAGGAGAAACAACATATCCTTCTCTGGCATATTTAATTGCTGGAGATAAACATTCTAGTAAACTAAGTTTTCCATACTTTTTATTTAATTCTGCCCAGGCTGCAGGTATCCCAGGTACAGTTACTGCTCCAAATCCATACTTTGGCATTTCTTTCATATTATTGTAATTTTTTAATTCCATTCTTTCTGGAGCAAAACCACTAGAATTTAGTCCATACAATCGTTTTTCTTCTTCTATCCAAACAAGAGCATATGCGTCTCCTCCAATTCCATTGCTTGTAGGTTCAACTACAGATAATGTAGCAGCAGTTGCAACTGCTGCATCCACAGCATTTCCACCTTTTTTTAGTATTTCAAGCCCTGCTTGAGAGGCTAATGGTGTTGAAGTTGCAACTGCCCCATTTTTAGCATATATAACATTTCTTATTGATGGATATTTATGTTGATGAGAATCAAACCTCATAATTTTCAACTCCTTGTCATTTTTATTTTATATTTTCCTTAAATTTATTATATAACATTAAGTAAGACAACTGATACAAAATAGAAACTTTTTCCAAGAATTAATTACATTATTATAGTATTTTTTTGTTTTGCTTAGATAAGCTATCTTACTTTTAATATCTATTTAATTCTTATTAAGTAACAAACGCCCTACAACTTAATCTATTATCATATTTTGAGCGTATTTTAATGTTATAAAATAATATATAAAGTAACCTATATAATAAATGACTAGTGTTATAATAATTGGTGTAAACAAAGACCTAGTTATAAATTTTTGAGCAATTGACATAGCAAATAAATTGTGGATTGTACCTATAATTAATGGCAATAAGAATACAACCTTTAATTGTTTTGATATTATTTTCTCAATATCTTGATTGTTTGCCCCAAGTTTTTTTAGCATAATATATCGCTCTTTATCATCATATATATTTGATAGTTGTTTAAATAAAATTATACTTCCTGTACACAAAAGAAATACTACAGATAGAAATATACCTATAAATAACATAAGACCACTTAGTCTAATTAAATTATTATAGTTTTCGATACTTGATGTAAAATTAAAAGGATAAGTTGATTCCATATTTTTATCAACTATATTTTTTAATCTTAAAGACATATCAAACTCTTTTTTTTCATTTTTTATATCAATCAATCTTAATAATCTCGATTCTCCATCTGATTTTAATCTATTAAATACCTTATCTTTTATTACAATTAAATCAAATGTTGATTGTGAATTTATTTCTGGTTCTAAGATATTTTTTTGAACTGTAAATAAACTCATATTCTCTTTTTCTTTAAGGTATACATCTATTTTTTGAGTACCAGTACTTTTAAGAAACATTTTCTTATATGAATCTGAAACATAATATACATGTTCTTCTGAAGTTAATTCTTCATAATTACTGTTTTGATATTGTCTTAATTTATTAAAATCACTTTCTTTGATAAAATCTACAAGCACTGTGCTTTCTCTATAAAGACCACCTTTTTTATAATATAATCTAAATTTTACATCTCTATTTATAAGCTCTACTGTCTTATCAAAAAGTATTTTATTATTTTCTTTATATTTATATAACAACTTATCGATTTCATTATTTACAAAAGAATTTTCTGCATTTATAGTATAACTATACTTGTAGTTTTCATTTATATTTCTATCAATATCGTAATAAAGAGATATTGTAAATCCTAACATAGTTACACTTGTAGCTATTAATATCGCTATTATCGCCAATACTCTGCTATTATTCTTTAATTTAAATTCAAGTTCTGAGAATGCAATTAAATTTCTTCCCTTGTAATAAAAACTTTTTTTCTTCTTAGCAACATCTATAATTATCGACATTATTGATGAAAAAAATAAAAAAGTACCTGGTATTATTGTAATTAATATAAAAACTGAAAACATAATGTTTTCAATAATGAAATAACTAACTGACATTAAATAAGAAAATACTATCAGTAAAACTCCAAGTATTCCCTTTAGCTTTATAAATCTTTTATTTGTATATTTTTCTGGTGACTTCTTAAATAACTCTACAATTTTTTTATTACTAATAACTATAATATTTCTTATTCCAATTACTACAAATATTATCAAAAATATTCCTAATGTCTGAATTAAAGCCCTTATACTTAAAGTCATTTTTACTACTATAATTTCTTTCATTAATTTTACAAGAATCATTGCCATAAGCTTTGAAAATAAAAAGCCTAAAGATATCCCTATTAATATTGCAAATGCTCCCATCAAAAAAGTTTCATATAAAAATATTCTTCCTATCTGATTTTTTCTCATTCCAATCAATCTATAAGTACCTATCTCTTGCCTACGTCTATTAAAAAAAAATGAATTTGAATAATATATAAATAAAAAAACAAATACTACTATTACAATTGAACTTGTATTAATGCCTATTTTAGCTTTTCTACCAAGTAAACTTAAAGCTTCATTGTACTCTATTGATTTAAAACTAAAGAATATAAATACACTAAATACAATTGAAACAAAGTACATAAAATAGCTTAAAAAGTTCTTTTTTACATTTTTTATAGCAATTTTAAATAAACTCATTTTTATTAACTCCTCCAATTAAGGAAACTGTATTTAGTATTTTATTATAGAATTCTTTTGTGCTTTCTCCTTTTATAAGTTCTGTAAAAATTATTCCATCCTTTATAAAGAGTATTCTACTACAAAAACTTGCACTTATAGCATCATGTGTTACCATTAATATTGTTGAATCGTTATCTCTATTTAATTTTAGCAGAGAATTTAATAAATCCCTTGCAGATTTGGAATCTAATGCTCCTGTAGGCTCATCTGCAAGTATTAATGATGGTTTTGTTACTATTGCTCTACAAACAGCTCCTCTTTGTTTTTGTCCACCTGATACTTCATTAGGATATTTATCTAATATTGATTCTATATTTAGTGATTTTGAAACTTCTTTTATTCTACTTTCTATTACTGATACTTTTTCATTTTTTAAAGAAAGAGGTAGCATTATATTTTCTTTTATAGTTAATGTATCTAAAAGATTAGAGTCTTGAAATACAAATCCAAGATTATCACGTCTAAAGTCAGATAATTCATTTTGTTTCATTTTAATAATATTCTTATCTTCTATATAAACATTTCCTGATGAAGGCAAATCTATTGTAGAAATAATGTTCAAAAGAGTTGATTTACCAGCTCCAGATGAACCCATTATACCTACAAATTCACCTTTAGAAACTTTAAAACTTATGCCCTTTAAAGCTTCATATTTTGAGCCTTTTCTACCATACTCCTTTTTTATATTTTCAACAATTAATATTTCTTCCATAATCACTTACCACTCCTCAACATAATTGCTCATTTTCCAATTCTTATAAATATATTATATATATTAAAGTAGTTTTTAACCATTTAATTACATTAATATAATGTTACATTTCTGTAAGTATTAATTATATTTCTTCATTTTTAATAAAATTATGTTTAAAATATAATTTGTCAAGCAAAATATAGTTATATTAATATAATTATTTTAAATTATAAGGTAGAAATGTTTGAACTTATCAAGTAAAATATAGTTATGTTAATATAACTATTCTGGATTAGGAGGTAAAAATGTTTAAAATACTGGTAATTGAAGATGATGTTTCATTAAAGCATAAAATAGCAGATTGTCTTTCTAAGTGGGGACATACTGTCTATCAAATAGAAAATCTTGAAAATATAATAGAAGAATTTAAGCATTATAAACCACAATTGGTTTTATTAGATATAAATCTTCCATTTTATGATGGATTTCATTGGTGTAATGAGATAAGAAAAATTTCCAAAGTTCCAATAATCTTTATTTCTTCAAGAAACTCTAATATGGATGTAATAATGGGTGTAAATCTAGGTGCAGATGATTATATCCAAAAACCATTTTCTATAGACGTTTTAATAGCTAAGGTAAATGCTCTTTTAAGAAGAACTTATAATTTTGTTGATAATAACTCAAATCAAATTATCCATAATGGGGTTACTTTAGATTTATCGACTGCAACTATATGTTATAAAGATAATACTATTGAGCTAACCAAAAATGAAATTAAAATTCTTCATGAACTCATGAGGAATAAAAGTCAAATAGTTAGTAGAAATAAACTTATGAAAAAACTATGGGATAATGATTGGTTTGTAGATGATAATACTCTCACTGTTAATGTAAATAGAATACGTTCAAAACTAAGTGAAATTGGATTGGAAGACTTTATAGAAACTAAAAGAGGACTAGGTTATATAATCAGTTAAAATAGCTTTAAGTAGGTGAATTTATGAGTTTTAAAGATTTTCTCAAAGATAAACTTGGATTTTTAGTATACAACTTTGCTTTCTTACTTTTTACGATAGCAGTTATTATATTTTCTCCTATCGATACTCTCTTAGTAGACACTATTGTATACATATTAATTGTAAATATAGCATTTTCACTTATATATATACTTACTGGCTACATTAAGAAAAATAGATTTTTAGAGAAAATTAAAAATAATACATTCAAAGTTAGTACTAATGATATAGAATTAATTAAATGTACAAATGAAGAAAAAATATATTTGGATATAATTAAAGATTATCAAAACCAGTGTGATGATATAATAGATATCAATACTAAGAAATTTGAAGAAAATAAAGAAATTATGAGTATGTGGGTACATGATATAAAAATACCTATAGCAATAATCAAACTAGTACTTGAACAAAACGAAAATTTAATCGAAGAAAAAACTTCAGATGATATCGATAAAGAGATATTTAGAATTGAAAATTCTGTTGAAAGAATTTTATATTTATCTAGACTTGAAGATTTTCATAAAGATTTTTTGATTCAAGAAGTAAATATTGAAAAAATTATTAGGGATATTATAAAAAAATATTCGAAATATTTTATCTCAAAAAAAATAATTTTAAACTTAAATAATTTGAATTATACAGTTTTATCAGACGAAAAATGGCTCTACTTCATATTCGAGCAATTATTAAATAATTCTCTAAAATATGCCTCAATAGAAGATAATATATCTATCTATTGCAAAACCTACAAAAATTATTTACAATTAAGGGTGGAAGATACTGGCTGTGGTATAAAAAAGGAAGATTTAAATCGAATATTCAATAAGGGATTTACAGGTAATAATGGAAGAAATAACGCTAAATCTACAGGTCTTGGTCTTTATTTAGTAAAAGAACTTTGTGATAAACTTGGCCATAAAATTGATGTAGATTCAGAGTACAATCAATATACAAAAATTACTATTACATTCAAGGATTATCTATAGTATCTTATATATTGATAGTTTATTTTCATTTGACTTATATTCAACATGCTTCTTATAATGATTCTATATGTACATCCCAGTATATAATAAGTAGTTTTTATACAAAGGAGGAAAACATGTCTTTTCTAAAAAAATTTAAAAATAAAAGATTTAGAAATAGTAGCTTTAAGAGTAATAGCTTTAAAAATACTAGCTTTGGAAGTAGTAATTTCAAAGCTAAAAATAAAGGTTTTAAAAATAATCCTTTTAAAAACAAGAGATTTAAAATCTATGCAGGAATCGTGATAATCATACTTTTAATATTAGGGGTACTTGCTTATGTCGATTCAAAAAATACTGAGTTACAAACTAATGAAAACTTCATAGAAACATACACTATTCCAGAAAACGAAAAAATATTTATAAATGGTATGGTTGTTCCTAAGCAAACTAAAGACTTTAATATTTCTGGAGATTATGAGTTAAGTGATGTAAATGTTACAAATGGGCAAAAGGTAAATCAAGGAGACCTTCTTTTTACTGCTAAAAATCCAACTATAATAGCAGAAATAGATAGTCTGAAAGCACAACTTAGCCAATATAAAAAACAAAAGATATCACTTGCAAATATTGATGAAAATAGAGATGCTATAGCTTCTATAAATGCACAAATAACAGCTTTAAACTCTCAGATAGCTTCTTTAGACAAAAAAGCATATGATAGAACTACTGCTCCTTTTGATGGTACTGTATACTTAAATGACCAAACTGGAAATCCAGACCAACCAGCTTCATTTATGACTATTCAAGGTCTAGAGTTTTATATGAAGGGACAAGCAAGTGAACAAGATTTACCTAAGATGAAAATTGACCAAATGGTTAATATATTAGTTTTCTCAACTGACCAAAATCTTACTGGTAGAATAAGTTTTATATCTGATAAGCCAACTACTCCAAATAGTGAGATGGGAGCTCAACAAAGTACTTTATCTTATTATGATATAAACATAGCATTTGATAACCAAGAAGGATTGACAAATGGATTCCATCTTCAAGCATCACTTGAAGTAGCTAACTCAAGCTTTAAAATACCAGCATCTTGTGTACTTAAAGATAAAAAACACTCATATGTATTTAAAGACTTAGATGGAATTTTGAAAAAACAAATTGTAGATGTTGCAAGTAAAAATAATGACTTCGCTGTAGTTAGAGGCGGTCTTGAACAAGGTGATATAGTAATAAAATACCCTACTAAAGAAATGAAAGAAGGAGACCCAGTTCAAGGTGATGGTGTAACTGCTGGATCTAATAATAATGGAGATGCTACTCCAGACAAAAAATTAAAAGAAGTCAATATGGATGTGAATTAATTTACATATGTTAATTAAATTAGAAAATATTCAAAAATATTACAAAGTAGGGAAAGATGAATTACATGTTTTAAAATCCTTAAATTTAGAAATTGAATCTGGAGAATTTGTCATGATAATGGGTAAATCTGGTAGTGGTAAAACTACTTTACTTAATATCTTAGGTTTTCTTGATGTATTTGACGAAGGAAGATATATATTTGATGGCACAGATGTAACTAATCTCAGTGAAAATGAGCGTTCTGTTTTTAGAAATATCAATATTGGTTTTGTTTTTCAGCAATTTAATTTAATAGAAACTTTAAATATATATCAAAATGTAGAGTTACCTCTAATTTACAATAAGATATTAAAAAAATCTGAAAGAGAAGAAATTGTTGAGAGCAAGCTAAAATCGGTTGGGCTTTTGGATAAAATCAAACAAAAACCTCTTCAATTATCTGGTGGTCAGCAACAGCGTGTAGCCATTGCACGTTGTTTGGCAAATGACCCTCAAATAATCTTTGCTGATGAACCAACGGGAGCATTAGATAGTGAAACAAGCAGAGAAATTATGGAGCTTTTAACAGAACTTAATGAACAGGGCAAGACTATAATAATGGTTACACATGATCAGGATTTGACTAAGTATGCAACTAAGGTCATACGACTTAAAGATGGTGTGTTTACTTCGGAGGTGTAATCATGGGCTTATTAAAAAATTCTTTGGCTAATTTAAGGGGACACAAGCTTCGTGTCTTTGTAGCTTTACTTTGGATTATTATAGGAATAACTTCAGTAATACTTGTTAGTTCTATAGGTAATGGATTTCAAAAAGAAATCAAGAAATCTGTAAATAACGCTAATCCTAATAAAACTACTATTTCATTTGAATCAGCTGATAACACAGGTCTTACTGATGATATGAGTATATTTTTAAAGCCATTCAATGCAAAAGATTTAGAAGAATTATCATTTGTTGAAGGAGTAGAAAGAATTGCTCCTGCAAGAGATGGATTTAATCTTGATTCAACTTATTCTTCTGAGGCATCTTTTGATAAGAAGACTACTTATTTGGAAGTTGGACCAGTAAAAAAAGATTCAAAAATAAATTTAATCTGTGGTAGAGATTTTTCTTTGGATGATGAAAAAAGAAAGGTAATTCTGCTTACACAGCAAAGTGCAAGTGAAATTTTTGAAAATCCAGAAGATGCTTTAGGCCATGGTATTAATGTAAATGGAACTGTATTTGAAATAATTGGAGTATTGGATGATTCTTCTAACCAACAACAAGCTGGAGGATTTTTGGGAGGTTATCAAGATATGCAATTTGTAACTTCTCTTATACCTAAAAAAGCTTTTGATAGTCTAATGAGTCAAAATTCTTATTCCAATGAAATTTATCAGTTAGACTTAGTTTGTTCTAAAGGATATAACGTGAATGAAGTTGCAAACAATATTATAGCTAAACTATATGAAATGCATCCTGGTATCAACGGTTCTTATATTACACCAGACCCAACTGAACAAACAGCTTATCTTGAAAGCATCAATTCTAATGTCAATAAATATGTATCTATAATAACTGTAGTTGCGATGTTTGTTGGTGGTATTGGTGTAATGAATATAATGTATGTATCAGTTATGGAAAGACAAAGAGAGATTGGTATAAGACGTGCTATTGGTGCAAAGCCTAGGTCTATATTATTTCAATTTTTAGTTGAAGCTGTTTTTATAACAGTATGTGGAGGAATTTTAGGAACTATAGTTGGATTTATTGCTACTAACTATGTCTCTAGATACATTGGATTTGAAGCAATTCCAAGCTTAAATAGCTTACTTTATGCTATTATGGCTACTATATTAACTGGAGTTGTATTTGGTTTAATACCAGCCTTTAAAGCCTCTAAATTGGACCCTATAAAGGCAATTTATAAATAGTATTCCTATTAATAAGTTATGATTTTTAAATTGCTTTTCTAAAATATCCTTAAATATTTAATGCACTATTATATATGATAGATTAAGAATTTAATCTTTTTCAAATCAAATATAATAGTGCATCATTACTTTCAAAATTACTATTACTATTATTAATTTTAATATTACTAATGAATTATTTACTTTAAATATTTTTAGTATCAATATCTAATCTATTATACCTCTTATGAAATCTGTTTTGTTATCACAATAAGAATTAACATCATACCTATAAAGTTTTGCTAGCTTCTTTTTTAAGTCAGAGTACTCTTTGACCTTATCTGGATTTAGTCTCAAATAATCTCTAAATTTAATATGTTCTAGATATCCTTTCCCATCTTTAGGACATACATATAAATTATGTTCCATGAAATTAGTTGTCTCATAAGAAAATGCTTCTCTTCCTTCTACTTCTAAATTACCTAGATGTCTATATCCTAATTTTTTTAGTCTACTGACAACATCATTTAAATAACTATAGTCTTCAATTATTATATCAACATCTAATCTAGGTTTTGCAGAAAGCCCTTCAACAGATGTGCTACCAACATGCTCTATTTTCAAAATCGAATTACCTAGAGTCTTTTCTAATGTAGATTTTAATTTTTCAAACTCATACTTCCAATTTGGATTATAATCTACTATTTCAACGATTTTTGTAGTTAATCCTGTTACTTTTAATTGGTAGACATCATGTTTCATTGCTTGTCCTCTATAAATCTTGTCATACTCAGATATTTTCTTCATACCTAGTCGTTTTGCCACATTTATAGATGCTATATTTTCGGGTCTGATGTCTGCTACTAAAGTATCCACCTTTAAGTTTCTAATAGCATAATCTATACATATAGTAGCACCTTCTGTAGCATATCCTTTATTCCAATGTTCTTTTTTTACTATATAACCTATTCCTAACCCTATGTCCTGCTTTATAAGACCTATTTGTCCCACTACATCATCTATATACTTATCTATAACAATAAAATATCCATATCCATCATTATTATACCTCTGTATATTTCTATCAATCCATTCTGTAACTTCTTCATCAGAAAAAGCATGTTCCCATGCATACATTACTTCTGAATTTTGTAACATTTTACTTATTTCCTTAAAATCACTATGATTCATTTGTCTAATATATAATCTTTTGCTTTCAAGCACTGCATTCACCACCCTTAAAACACAACCTTAAGCGTTGTATACAATCTCTCCATTACATATAGTATAATTAACTTTACCATATAGAGATTTACCTTTAAATGGTGAATTGTCAGCTTTAGAAACAAAATCTTCAACTATCCATTCTTCTTCAGGATTAAATATAACAATATCTGCTACTGCTCCTTCTTCTATAAAGCCAACATTTAAATTGTATAGCTTTGCAGGATTTGTAGACATTTTTTCTATTAACTGCATCATACTAAGATGATTCTTATATACTAAGTTTGTTATTCCAAGAGATAACGAAGTTTCAAGCCCTATAATACCACTTGGAGCTTTTATAAATTCTCTGTCTTTTTCTTCTTTACTATGAGGTGCATGGTCTGTTGCTATTATCTCAATAGTACCATCATTTAATCCTTCTATAATCTTATCTCTATCCCACTTAGTTCTTAAAGGTGGATTCATTTTTGCATTTGTTCCAAACTCTAATACATCTTCCTCAGTCAGTGTAAAGTGATGTGGCGAAGCTTCCGCAACTACATTTGCTCCAAGATATTTTGCAAATCTAACCATATCAACAGAAACACCAGAACTTATATGCTGTATATCAATCTTAGCACCAGTTTTTAGTGCTAACATACAATCTCTAGCAACCATTACATCTTCTGCTACATTTGATGCACCTTTTAGTCCAAGCTCTGAAGCTATCTTTCCTGCATTTACACCAGGATTTCCAACTAAAGAAGGGTCTTCTTCATGAAAGCTAAGTGGTACATCTAATTCTTTTGCCTTAATCATTGCTTCCATAATTAGACTACTATCCATTAAAGGCAATCCATCATCAGTAAATCCTGGAACTCCAGCCTTTTTAAGATTTTCCATATCTACTAACTCTTTACCTTCAAAACCTTTCGTTATAGCTGCTGCTTGTAAAACATTTATACATGCATGTTTTGCTTTTTCCTTCACATAGTTAAAAGTATCTTCATTGTCTACAATTGGGTCAGTATTTGCCATACATATAACTGTTGTAAATCCCCCTCTAGCTGCCGATTTAGCACCACTATCTATATCTTCTTTATATGTAAATCCTGGGTCTCTAAAATGTACATGTACATCTACTAATCCAGGTGCAACTATATTTCCACTAGCATCTATTATTTTTTCAAATTCATCATTTTCATCAAAATTACCTATTTTATAGATTTTATTTTCTTTTATAATTAAATCTATTTTCTCATCTCTTTGACTTTTAGGGTCTACCACTCTACCATTTTTAATTAAAATCATGCTATTTCTCCTTTATAATTTTCATTTATATAGACTCATATAATATTATACATTATTTTACATACTTAAATACAAAATTACGTTTGACATCAATAGCCTTTTTAGGACAAAGTTCATGACAACAGTAACATCTTATACATTTATTTAAATCTATAAGAGCACCTTTATTCCCCATCTCTATGGTATTTGCAGGACAAGCTTCCTTGCACTTTCCACATTTTATGCAATCTTTAAATCTAACCACTGGCTTTGGTGTTATAAGTTTTGAAATAGGTTCATTTAAAAATTTTGGCAATTTTACAGAAAATAACCTTAAATCTTTACTTACATTTGGTACCTTATAACCTTTTATAATTAAACCCTTTATATCTTCTCCTACAATCTCAATATCTGAAAAGTCTTCCTTTATATACTCTCTTTTAATAGCTCCTCTAATTGTAGCAACTTTATTTGGAAGTAAATCTATAATCTTACATGCAACAACATCTATAGCATATGGATTTTGTGATGCTAATAATACACCTATTTCTTTAGGGTTTCCTGCTGAAGGTCCATCCCCTTCCATACCTACGATTCCATCCATAATTGTCAGTGTTGGATTTACATAATCACAAATATCTAAAAGTACATTTTCACAAAATAATTCCTCTGTAGGAAATCTATAATGTATTTCTGCTTTTTTTAATCCAGCTATACATCCATATAAGTTTTTTGTGCCACCAGTAAAAGTTGCCATTACATGTGTTTTTAATTTACAAAGATTTATTACATAATCAGCATCTATTACTGGTTTAATAATATCCATATATTTAAGAGCATGTGCTTTTTCACTATGTATCTTAACATCTGAAACATCATAATTCAATTTGATACCTAAATCATTTGCTACCTCTTCAATTCCAGATGTCTTATATATACTTTTAAGAGAACCTTGATTATATGGTCCACCAGGACTATCTGCTACTACTATATTACAGTTTAATTCTAAAAGCTTTTCACATACAACCCTTACTACCATAGGATGAGTAGTTGTAGCTTCTTCAGGCTTTTTTTTCATCAATAGATTTGGTTTTACAAGCACTTTACTTCCTTCTTTTACAAACTTGTTAAGTCCTCCAATGTCATCTAAAATTTTTTCAATAGAAAATCTTACATTTTCATACTCATAATTTTTACAACTTCTAACAGATACTGATTTCATATTATCTTCACCCTTTTATTACAAAGATTTGTTTATATTTTTTGTATAATTTAAAAAAGGAGAAACCAAAGTTTCTCCTTTTAATCTATGTTTTTAATTATTATTTTCCAAAATGTCTATTTAATAATCCTAAGAATGCTTTACCATGTCTAGCTTCATCTTTACACATTTCATGTACTGTATCATGTATAGCATCTAAGCCTAATTCTTTAGCTCTCTTAGCTAATTTTAATTTTCCATCAGTTGCACCATATTCAGCGTCAACTCTAACTCTTAAGTTTTCTTTTGTATCTGCAACTACAACTTCTCCAAGAAGTTCTGCAAATTTAGCAGCATGTTCTGCTTCTTCAAAAGCTATTCTCTTGTATGCTTCTCCTACTTCTGGGTATCCTTCTCTATCAGCTTGTCTACTCATTGCTAAATACATTCCAACTTCTGTACATTCACCAGTAAAGTTAGCTCTTAATCCTTCGATTATTTCTGCATCCACACCTTGAGCTACTCCTATTCTATGTTCGTCAGCCCAAACCATTTCGCCTTTCATTTCTTCAAATTTATCAGCTCCAACTTTACATACTGGACATTGTGCTGGTGCAGCATCTCCTTCATGTATATATCCACATACTGTACAAACAAATTTTTTCATAATTAAATTCCTCCCAATTTTATATTAATTAAATTTTTATTTTAAAGTTTAATAACTTGCTACAAGAATATATATACCCCGTGTATTATAGTTTAAACACTAAAAATAAAATTTATTTCCTAATTAATTTTATCACTTTGAAACATTGGTATCAACTAAGTTTTGATGTCAAATTTCTACATAATATATACTTTGTTTGATTAATTAGGAAATAATTGTCTCTTTAAATACTTTCTAGTGAAGAATCTTTTGACTCTTTAAGTTCTACTTTTTTACTTTTTAAAAATGATAATTTAGTTTCTGCTGTTATAATTGCACCAAATATCAATATACTACCAATAACTAATTTTGCTGTAATAGGTTCTTTTAGAATTATTATAGAAAATATAGTCCCAAATACAGCTTCAGTAGATAGTATTATGGCTGTTCTAGTTCCATCAACTTTCTTTTGACATATAGTTTGGAATAAAAATCCTATTGAAGTACTAAATATAGCTAAGTATATAGTTCCCATATATCCAGACAATTCAGCTTCCATCTTCAACTGTCCTGCAAATGTTTGAACTACTAAAGATAGTAAAAATGCTACAGTAAATTGAATAGCTGTTAATGCCATCGGATTATTATTTTTCGCAAATTCACTAGTAAAGAATATATGAAATGCAAATCCAAATGAACATATAAGTGTTAATAAATCTCCAAAATTGATAGAGAAATCAGCCTCTAAAGAAAGTATGCCTATACCTACAAGGGCTACTAAACTACTTATTAATCCTATTTTATCAAGTTTTCTTTTATAAAGTATAAATCCTATGAATGGAACTATTACAACATTTGCTGCTGTTATAAATGCATTCTTAGATGGTGTAGTGTACATAAGTCCAATGGTTTGTACTGTAAAGGCTAGAAATAAAAATGTTCCTAAAAGCACTCCTGCTTTTAATAAATTCTTTCCCATGTTGGCACGAACTTGTTTAAAAAACAAAAAGTTCATAATTACAGCTGCCAAGAAAAATCTTAATGTTATGATTTGTAGAGGTGTAAGCCCACCGTCTAATGCAAATTGGGTTGCTACAAAGCCACTTCCCCATATAATTGCTATAAATATTAGTCCTATTTCTCCAGAGTATTTTTTCAATAAAGCCCCCTCCTTTTTATTTTTTTGCAAAATTATAAACCCCCTAAACAGCAAGAGAGTTTTTCTATAAGCATTACTATAAATTTAATATAGTTATAGTAAATTTTTTCAGTATTTTAAATCTAGATTTATATCCACTATTTAACATTAATATATTAATCATTTTTTGTAAACACCTTTTTAATAAATTTTTACCTTTTTTATATTTTTTTTACTTATATTAAATTTTTTTATAAATAATTTCAATATCTACGATACTTTAATATTATGCAAATAATGTTGTATAAGTTACACTTTAGTTATTTTAGTTACAACTTTGTCGGTTTACTTTTTCTACTTTCTTCGATATAATTATAATATATTTTTGATACAATTCGACAAAAAGGGGGAATGTTGAAATCATGGTAAAAAAAAGAAAAAAGAAAACTATGGCACTTACTATAATTGTCGTAATAATTATTGGTATTTTTTCTATGGCATGGGCGGATATGTCCAAGAAAAAAGAAATTAAAGAAACTCAAGAAAGACTTAAAGCTGAAAAATTAGAAAAAGAAAGAATTGAAAAAGAAAAAAATGAACCTATCATTGGTGCAAAAAAAGAAGCTGCAAAAGAATATGGATATGATGCAAAATTAGTTTGGGATAAACTTAACAAATACGACTATTCAAATAATGGAGAAAAAATAGTATTCCTTACATTTGATGATGGTCCATCTACTACTAATACTCCACAAGTCCTAGATATCTTAAAAAGACACGATGTTAGAGGAACTTTCTTTATTAAGGGAGATTCTCTTGAAAGAAAAGGTGCCAACGAAATTTTAAAAAGAACATTTGATGAGGGAAATGCAATAGCTCATCACTCATATTCTCATGACTACAAAAAACTATATCCTGGCAGAAGCCTAAATCTTGATACATTTGTAAATGAGCTTAATAAAACAGATGAAGCCATGAAGAAAGTTCTAGGAAAGAATTTTTCATCACATGTAGTTAGATGCCCAGGCGGGTATATGTCATGGAAAAATATGGAGCCTTTAGGTAATTACTTAAAAGAAAAAAATATGGCGTCAATCGACTGGAATGCTCTAAATGCTGATGCAGAAGGTAAAAAGAAAAACGCTCAAGAGTTATTTGAACATGCAAAGAAATCTTCTGAAGGCAAAGAAATGGTTGTACTTTTAATGCATGATACTTATGGAAAACAAGAAACAGTAAATGCACTAGACCAAATTATAACATATTTTAAAGATAATGGTTACCAATTTAAAACCTTAATATAATAAAAAAGCAAGTTCATTGATTATACTTTTATATAACCAACGAACTTGCTTTTATTTTAATCTATTTTACTAACTCTACTTTTACAAATTTTTTCTTTCCTATTTGAACAACAAGCTCACTTTCTTTAGCAACTGTACTCAAATCTTCCACTTTCTCACCATTTACTTTTACTCCACCTTGAGATGCTAGTCTTCTAACTTCACTCTTACTTTTAACAATCTCATTAGAAACTAACACTTCAATTAAATCAAAATCTTCTTCTTTAACTTGAATTGTTTGTATATCTTCAGGTATTTGACCTTTTTGGAATACAGATTTAAATCTTTCTTCAGCTTCTTTAGCAGCTTCTTCTCCATGGTATAAAGTTACTATTTCTCTTGCTAGGTTCATTTTTATATCCCTTGGATTTACTAAACCATCTTTTAATTGAGTTTCAATTTTATTAACTTCATCAGGATGAACATCAGTTACTAAATTATAGTATTTAATTATAAGTTCATCAGGAATCTCCATAGATTTTTGGTACATTATTCCCGCTTCTTCATCTATTCCAATGTAGTTTCCTAAACTCTTACTCATTTTTTCTTTTCCATCTAATCCTTCTATCAAAGGCATCATTATTACTATTTGAGATTCCATACCAAATTCTCTTTGTAGTGATCTTCCCATTAATAAGTTAAATCTTTGGTCAGTTCCGCCAAGCTCTATGTCTGCTTCTAATGCTATTGAATCATATGCTTGCATCAATGGATAGAAAAATTCATGAACGGATATTGGCATTTGTCCTTCGTATCTCTTTTTGAAATCTTCTCTTTCTAACATTCTCGCAACAGTAATAGTTGCAGCTAATTTTATTACATCTTCAAAATTTAATTTAGCTAGCCATTCACTATTAAATCTTACAATAGTTTTTTCTTTATCTAAAACTTTAAAGATTTGTTCTTCATAAGTTTTCGCATTTTGAAGAACTTGCTCTGTTGTTAAAGCTTTTCTAGCTTTAGATTTTCCAGTTGGGTCTCCAATTTTACCTGTAAAATCTCCAATTATAATTACTATTTGATGACCTAAATCTTGAAGTTGTTTCATCTTTCTAAGAACTACTGTATGACCTAAATGTATATCTGGAGCACTTGGATCTAACCCCAATTTTACTATCATAGGTTTTCCTTCTTTTTCTGATTTAAT
This sequence comes from Clostridioides sp. ZZV15-6598, assembly GCF_020657705.1. Lineage (NCBI taxonomy): Bacteria > Bacillati > Bacillota > Clostridia > Peptostreptococcales > Peptostreptococcaceae > Clostridioides > Clostridioides sp. ZZV15-6598. The sequence goes on from NZ_JAGWCS010000046.1 coordinate 18,669, forward strand.
AAGCTTTTCTCTTAACTCTTTTTCGTCTATTAAATCATCTACACCTTTCATAATTATTCGCATTTGCTCGTCTATCGTTTTCATTTTCATTCCTCCTAAAATATTTATATAATCTATGATTTTTATTTTTATAATAAAAAAAGCTCTCATCCTATTGAAAGGACGAAAGCATTGCTTACGTGTTACCACCTTAGTTCATTAATATCTCACGATATTAATCTCTATAGAGTATAATTTATTTACTCATGTACTATAACGTGTACTATTCCGATATCTCTTAGTGGTTGTTATCTTTCAGAAATATTGCTCCGAGATGTATTCAAACTAAATCAATTTATTCCATTTCACCAAACTGGAACTCTCTGTTAAATAAAATTCAGCTCTACTTCTTCTCTTCACAGCATTTATATATTCAGATTATTGCATCAATTACAAGAAGTTTTTCTTAACTTACTCATAATATATTATTATTTTTACATTTTGTCAACCTTTTTTATTATTATATACAGGTTTTTTTACATTATACCATTTTTTTATATTTTTTACCAATGCATAAAGTTTATTTTTCAATTAAAATATTTATTTGTTTATTTACAATATTAATTTGAGCCAATCTTATATTCATTTTCTTATTTAAAAATGCATTTATAATAATTAATCCAATAACAGTTATCTTAAACATTAGAAATAAAGATATAACTACTATCAAGAAAGAAATTCTAGCATATGCTACTTTTCTAAATTTAGTTATTATAAAATTTTGCAGTGACATACAGGAATCTCTAATGACAAAATACATACACAAATACCCAATTGATATAAAAATTGTTTTTAAATAAACTAACTCAGTTTTAATATTTAATATATTTATAATTTCAAAAATAGTTAAATAAAACACGCACATATAAAAAACTTTCTTTGAGCAACATAAAAATTGGTTTAAAAATCTAAAATTCTTAAATACTAAAAGCTTTTTTAAAGAATTAGAAGTTAAAATATGTAATTTATGTGCCATAATTAAACTTAAAAAGTATATACAAAAAACCATTCCAAAAGGAAATAGTGCTATCATTAAGTAATAAATAGAATCTGCATATCCATTAAAATAAATCAATTTACTGTATCCCTGAAATTCTTTCATAAAACTGTATCCTATTAATGCCGAAGCATATATATCAATAAAAACCATTATAACGACTCCAAGCATTGAACCATATACTAAATCATCCATAATTGTTGGTGATTTATTTATCAAATAACCACATATTATACCAAGTAATACACTCTGACTTGCCCAAATAGCAGTTCCCAAATTTCCAAGCACCAATGAAATTATTAAAAGTGATGTAATTCCAGATAAAACAGTATACTTTAAATCACATTTTAAACATATTATACAAAAAAATATTGGCACTATAAAATCCAAATAAATAGCATATCCAAATCCAGTACCTACAGCTATAATTGTTATTACTATAAATAAAGACGACAATAAAGCCGCTTCAGTTAATTTTTTAGTAGTATTCAAAACAACGCCTCCACAAACCATAATTTTTCTAACTAATATTTTATTTTTAATACAGTATAACACTTTTTTAAAATATTTTTAATATATACATATTTTAATAAAAATATTTCTGTTAAAAATTATAAAATGATATAATATATCTTAATATTCAGTTTTTAATATACTTGGGAGGTAATTATTATGTTTAAAATAAAACACTTTAATGATTTGAGTTTAAATGAATTTTACGAAATAGCAAAGTCAAGATATGAAGTATTTGCGTGTGAACAAAAAATATTTTCATTAAATGATTATGATGATATAGATAAAAACTCTTATCATATATTTTTAGAAGACAATGAATTGATTTGTGCTTATGCCAGAATAATTCCTAAAAAATATAGCTCTTACAATGATGTTTCTATTGGTAGGGTTTTAGTTCTTTCTACTCATCGAAAAAAAGGGCTCGCAAAGCAAATGATGGACTGTGCTATAGACTTTGTAAAAGTTAATTTGCATGAAAATAATATAACCTTATCAGCACAAGCTTACATAAAAAATCTTTACTTATCTTGTGGTTTTAAAGAAGTTTCAGAAGTGTATGATGAAGCAGGTATTGAACATATTAAAATGAGATTATAGTGTTGACAAGCTAACATTGTTAATATATAATTAAGTCATAAATTAAATATTGAATTGATATCTGGGTATTTGAAAATACCTTATATAAGTCAGAAGGCTTTTGCGCTTTCTGACTTTTTTATTATCAAAATTCAATAATTATATAGATTCAAAATGTTAATTTTTATTCTATATTCTACTTTCCCCAAAAGTAAGAATTATACCCAACTTTGTGATAGGCATATTGCCTATCTTTTTTTTTGCAAAAAGTAACAAGGCAATAATGTAATGCATAGTTTAAAATAAGAAGATTAGCTCAGGCTAAATTTCAGGCATGGAGGTGCTACTATGAAAAACCTTAATGATATTCAAGTGAAAAAAACTGTTAAAGTTGAAGATATATTATCTAGTGGTAATTTAAGAGAGAGAATGTTGGCGCTTGGTCTTACTAGAGGAGCTGTTATAGATGTAGTTAGAAAAGGACCAAAAAATAATTTAACTGTCTACAACATCAGAGGTAGCAAGATAGCTCTACGACAAGAAGAAAGTAGACTAATATTAGTTTCTGACATTTAAAATTTTCTAGCAGGAGGATATTAATATGGGTTTGACACACAACTCAACTAAAATGAATTCTTTAAAAGACATGTTTGATATAGATAACAAGGAAGACCAGTTTGTAATTGCACTAGCTGGTAATCCAAACACAGGTAAAAGTACTGTGTTTAATCATCTTACTGGACTTAGACAACACACTGGAAATTGGCCAGGAAAAACTGTAGCTACAGCTCGTGGTAATTTTAAATATCAAAATACAGAATATGCATTGATAGATTTACCAGGAACATATTCTTTATTTGCTTTGTCACAAGAAGAAATTGTGGCTCGTGATTTTATATGTTTTGGTAATCCAGATGCAGTAATAGTAGTATGTGATGCTACATGTCTTGAGAGAAATTTAAATTTAGTTTTTCAAGTAATGGAACTCACAGATAAAGTCATTTTATGTATAAATTTGATAGATGAAGCTAGAAAAAAAGGTATTAATATTAATAAAGATTTCTTAGAGGAATCTCTTGGAATTCCAGTTATTTTAACTGCTGCAAGAAATGGTTCTGGTATGGATGAGCTATTAGAGACTTTAAATAATGTATCTTTTGATAGATATAAATTTAATAATAAGCCAGTAAAATACAGCGAAAATATAGAAAATACAGTAAAATCAATTCAACCAGAGTTAGATGATATCATGCCAAATATAAATTCTAGGTGGTTGGGTCTTAGACTTATTGATGGCGATGAAAGTATTTTTGAATCTATGAGTAATTATATAGATAAAGATTCTATAGATGCTATTAACGAAGTAAAGAAAAAAATTCCAAATGATATAAACAAACAGAAAACTAGAGATGAGTTTACAAAAATCAATTATGATTATGCTAAAAAATTAAGTGATGAATGTTGTTCTAATAATGCTAAAAAATCAACAGATAGAGAAGAAAAAGTAGATAAAATATTAACATCTAAAATATTTGGACTTCCAATAATGCTCTTATTATTAGGTACTATACTGTGGATTACTATAGAGGGTGCTAACTATCCATCCACTTTATTATCTAATTTATTACTTGGATTTGAGCCAAGTATTTCAAATATATTAAACAGCATTAATTGTCCATCCTGGTTAAATGATATGTTAGTGTTAGGATTATATAGGACTTTAGCATGGGTAATCTCTGTAATGCTACCTCCTATGGCAATCTTTTTCCCATTATTCACACTGCTTGAGGATTTTGGATATTTACCAAGAGTTGCATTTAACTTAGACCATCTATTTAAAAAAGCTTGTGCTCATGGTAAACAATGTTTGACTATGTGTATGGGATTTGGATGTAATGCTGCTGGAGTTATTGGTTGTAGAATAATTGACTCTCCAAGAGAAAGACTTATTGCTATACTTACAAATAACTTTGTTCCTTGTAATGGTCGTTTTCCTACTTTAATAGCCATATCTACAATATTTTTTAGCTCTGTTATAACTAGCTCTTTTATATCTAGTATAGCAACTGCATTTTGTATAACATTATTAATAATTTTAGGAGTTATAATAACGCTTTTAGTTTCTTATACTCTTTCCAAGACATTATTAAAAGGAGTTCCTTCTACATTTACACTAGAACTTCCTCCTTATAGAGTTCCTCAGATAGGTAGAACTTTATATACTTCTATAATAGATAGAACAGTATTTGTTTTAGGAAGAGCTGTAATGGTAGCTATACCTGCTGGTGTAATAACTTGGATATTTGCAAATATCTATATAGGAGATTTGAGCATATTATCACATGTTGCAAACTTTTTAGACCCTTTAGCTAAACTAATTGGTCTAGATGGCTTCATATTAATGGCTTTTATTCTTGGCTTTCCAGCAAATGAGATAGTTATACCTATACTTTTAATGGCTTATCTAGCAACTGGTTCTATGATAGAATTAGATAGCTTTAGTGCTCTAGGTCAAGTTCTTAGAGAACATGGCTGGACTTATTTAACAGCTTTAAATGTTATGTTATTTAGCTTGCTCCATTGGCCTTGTGCAACAACACTTTTGACTATAAAAAGAGAAACTGGAAGTTTAAAATGGACTGCCTTAGGATTTTTAATGCCTACTGTACTTGCTTTTGCTGTTTGTTTTTTAACAACTTTGGTTTATAATTTATTTGTATAATTAGTATTTAGTTAACATTAAACTTTATCCTATAAGTATTATTTATAAATTCATATACTTTATTATTAAAATAGAGGTATATTCAGGTGATAAGTAAAATTACTTATCACTTGAATATACCTCTATTTTAATTTTTAATTCTTATATAGATATTTGAATTGAAATCTCAGTCATATAATTTTCTTCATTACTTTCGCAAAAGAAGTCAAGTATACTTTCTTCATATGAATTACCAATAATTTTATAGTTATTATCATATATATATTTTTTTAATTTTTCATAGGATTTATATGAGTCTTCATATCTCCCAATATGCTTTATACATGCATACATCCCTTCTGGCTTTATATATAGCTTTTTATCTTTTATTTTTTTATCTATTTTTAAATAAAAACTTGATATGCTTAAATAGTCTCCATTTTTTATATTTTCATTACTTACTATTGCTCCTAATTCATATCCCTGATACAGATTTTTTGACTTACAGTAGTTTGTAAAATCAATTAATTCCATCATAAAATTACCATCATTTATATTACTCAAGTCACTTGATAATACTAAGTACTCTTCACATCTATTGGATATATAAATTTCTTCCTTATCTATTTTAGAAATACCTTCAACTGTAGTATTTATCCTGTTTTGTATTTTAGAACTTATTTTTTTTAATTTTTTTATTTTCTCTCTTATCTTTTTTTCTTCTTCTTTAAGCATTTCTACACAAAGTTGAGGACTTCTATTTTTTATATACTCTTTTATCTCTTCTAAACTCATTCCTATCTCTCTTAATGATTGCAATATATCTAATGTATCATACTGATAAACTGAATAATATCTATAATTATTTCTATCTTTATATTCAGGTGAAAAAATACCTATTTTATCATAAAAAATCAATGTTTGCTTAGAAATACCACATAGTTTTGCAAATTCTCCTGTAGTAAAATACTGTTTTTCCAAGGCTCGTACGCTCCTTATCTTATTTTATCTATATAGTTACTATATACTTTAGTATTTACTAAATCAAGTAATTCTTATTTAATAAAATCAATATATTTTTGATTTTAAGAGTCAAATGACAATTACATGTCAGTTAAAATTTTTATCTATATCATTTACATAAGTTTCCAACAAATTATACGCTTCATTATCCACAAAAAAAGGTAGCAACTATTTATAGATTCTACCTTTTAAGCTTTTATTTAAATTAATTTAAGTAAATACGAAATTGCAAATTTAACTAGTATTATTTATCTAACTTTAAAATATTTAAAATTTCTCTTGCTGTTTGTGGCTTTCCAAAAAAATATCCTTGTATGTAGTCTGGTTTCATTTGCTTAACTAAATCATACTCTTCCTGTGTTTCTACTCCCTCTAAGCACACCCTTATTCCTACATCATGACAAATTGCAACAATAAAGTGTATGAATGTAGCATCGAACTTACTCTTTAATATGTCTTTGACAAATACTCTATCAATTTTAACTATATCTATTGGAGAAAATTTTAAAATTTCTAAAGAAGAGTACCCAGTACCAAAATCATCCATAGCAATACGAATTCCTAAATATTGTAAAACTTCAAACTTATCCTGTAAAATACTCATATTTTGTACTGTATGACTTTCTGTCAACTCTAATACAAGATTTTGATAAGGAAAATTTTCCTCAGATATAATTTTAATTACATCCTCAATAAACGTTTCTTCTAGTATTTGTACAGCTGAAACATTTACACTTACTGTAAAAAGAGGATTATAATCAATCCAATCACCACAAGTACGTAATGCCATTTTAAGTACCCATGCTCCTACATCATTTATCATATCATTTTCTTCCAAAATTGGAATAAATTCTAAGGGAGAAATTGCTTCACCTTTCTGGTTACTCCACCTTAAAAGTGCTTCTACACCTATTATTTTATGACTTTGTGTATCTACTTGTGGCTGAAATCGAAGACTAAATCCCCGAAAATTATCATTAATTGATGCTTTCAACTCCCACATCATTTCCAATGAATACATTTTATTTTTTAGGATTTTTTCAGAGAAAAAAACAAGTTTATTCTTACCATGCTCTTTAGCATACTGTAAAGAGTAACTAGCATATTTATGAAGTTCTTTCACTGTATCTCCATGTTTTGGATATATGACACAGCCAGCGGAAATAGTTATATTTAATCCATATTTTCTCCAAAAGTGAAGATGTATAATTAAGTTCTGTATTTGCTTATATAAAATTCGAATCTCATTCTCTTCAACGTTATCAACAAGAATTCCCATTTCATCACCATCAAGTTTATAAAGTTCAGCATTACCTGGCAAAATAGACTTTATGGATTGTGCTAAAGTTTTTAATATATTATCTCCAAAATCTCTATCATACATCTCATTAACATTCTTAAAGTCATCAATATTTAGTAGCATTATACATAATTTTTCAATCATCGGATTTGAAAGTTTATTTTCAAACACACTTATAAATTCATAGTAGTTTAATAACTGTGTTAATGGGTCAATCTTATTTTGTTTACCTAGCTGTGTCATAATTCCTGCAAAAATACTTGGTTCCCCAAATTCATCACGCATTAGTTGCCCTCTACACTTTAACCAAATATATTCTCCACTACGATTTTTAGCTCTAAATTCAACTGTATGATAATCCATATGATTTTTACCTATTTCTATATTTGACTTATAAAAACGATACCAGTCTTCTGGATGTACAATTTTTTCCCAATAAACAAGTGGATTCTCCACAACTTCTCCTGGCAAATCAAATAATTCAACTTGTGATGGTGAATAGCGAAATACTCCTGTTTTTAAATTACATATATATATATATTCATCTGTACCTCTAATCAGAGCATCATAAAGTAAGGTTGAATCATAATCAAATTTATCTCTTACTATATTTAAATATTCAAAGGTATCTTTTTCTCCATTATTATCTGATATTTTACAAAATTCATCAATCTTAACTGGTTTATTTAAATCTATAGAATTTGTAATATCTATAGATTGATGCATATGAACAGTTGTCCCATCATACCATGTAATTAAACTATCATAATTCTCAAAAACTCTATTTAACTTATTACATTTTTCATACCATTTTATTGATACTCCTTTTTTATTGCTCGCCAGTAATTCTGAAATTTTACAACAACTACAAGGAATATTTTTTTCAGGATATAAAACTTCCCAACAAGCTTTTCCTTCTGGAGCTAAAATATTATATTCTTCTTTCATATTTTCATTCATAAAAATAATTTTATTGGTATGAATATCTGTAATATATATATTAGTCTTTATCTGATTTAATATAATTTCAATGTTATGTTTGTTCATATACATGCCTCCTTCATTGTTACTATTATTTATAACAACATTTCTAAAATTATTTTTTATTACAGAGGATTATTTATCATTTATACACATTAAATAGCCTAATTTAATTCGGAAATTTATCACTTCATATTTTAAATTATAGTTGATTAAAAAAAATACATCAATATCCTATTTAGCAATTTAAATGATATATGAAAAATCTATTTGATAATAGATTTGTACAATCTCCTACTGGATTTCTTATTTGTGAAGATATAATAAAACATCTATCCAGTTTTGCGATTATAATAACCAGTTTTACATATCTACTTGTAAAATACTTCTAGGCAATATATCATACTATATAGGCTTTCAAATGAAATAATACATGCTATTTACTGAATATTTTAATTTTTCGTTTTTTAGGGGGATTGATTGTGTTTAAAGATAAAATTGATGAATGTGTCCATATAATGACTGCATATATTGCTAATTTAAAAGAATACTATTCATTTATAGAAACTCAAATCGATGATTTTATTAAAAAATATGGCGAAGATATTGTGGAGTCATGTCTCCATAGAATAATGATTTTATTGTGCGAATGTGATTTAGCATAAAGTCAAGTACATTAAATAGGCAAGAAGAATTTTATATAAGATTCTTCTTGCCTACTTTTATATATTTTAATTTTATTATTTACCTTCTATAAGCTTTATTACCTTATCTATTATAAACATCAAATTATTACTATATATTTAATTTTATTTACTATATTTTACTTAACAATATATAGGTGTATAGTTTGATATAGTTTTAATATCTTTATCCAAAAGCCATGTATTCAAAACTAAAATTTAATAAAAAATATTAAATTTACTAACAAAGGAATTTAATTAATTTATTTCTAATATACATAAAATCAAATATTAAGAATAAAGTATTATAAATAAGATAGTTTTTAAAGGGAGGAAATTATGATAAACAATCAAAAATATGTTATTTTATCACTTGAATTACATTTATTCTTTTCAAGAATTATGAAAGAACATTCTCTTTTTTTAGAAGCAGGATTTACACCTAAAGATTATAATCTTGCTATGGAAGCTGATCATTATAAAAAACAGTTTGAAGAATTATTATCATATGCTGTTAGTGCTAGTAATGGTATAGTTAGACCTGATATATTATATTCAGAAGAAATCGTTACTGAACACACATTAAATACAGAACAAAAAACAGAGGAATTTACAGGAATAGAAATAAATCAAAATATAACTACAAGAGAATTAAATTTACAAAGTGGAACAAATCCGGATATTAGTCAGGAATTAGTAAATTATGTAGCTCAACTTAATTCAGATTCACTAAAATTACTTGATGGACTTATTAATTTAAAACAAAGAGTTCTAGATGGAGTGCTATCATGTAATCTCTTTACCTCAAATTACCCTATGCTTATTGAGCATATAATACATGAAGCCAATTTATATCGTTCCTATGTAATTGACCTAGAAAATAAAGTAGATATTGACTCAATGGATTTTAAAGAAATAGAATTATTTTGGGACCGTATTATGATGGAACATGCCTTGTTTATGAGAGGGTTACTTGACCCATCTGAAAATGAACTAATCAATACTTCAAATGAGTTCGCTGCGAAATTTAAGGAATTAATAGAAGAGGCAAATAAAATGAATGATGCTACTATAAATAGTATGACTGAGAAAACCTTAAATGAGACAGTTGAATTCAAAGATTTTAAAGAAGCAGGAGTATCTGGAATAGAACAATGTAAAATAAAATCTATAATATTGCCACTTTTGGCAGACCATGTATTAAGAGAGGCAAATCACTATATCAGAATATTGGAGAACTACAAAAACATGCAATAAAAAAACTAAATAAATGCATTGTTATTCATAAATAATAATATAAAATAGAAAAATATTAATTTAATAATAATAGCTTAAACTGAATACTTTTTATAAAACAAAACATTTTTTATGTAATTAATTAAAGTAAAGGCGCATCTAAACTGCTTCTTTACTTTTTTATTATTAACTAAAACTTAAGTCATTTAATTTATGGCAAAAAATTAATAATAGCCATCTTATAATAAAACTAGTTTTGTGCTATAACTATAT